>NZ_JBFUFF010000009.1:0-147184 GCF_056403555.1 Rhizobium sp. P2_G2 | reverse complement strand
CAAGAAGGCGCTGACCCAGGCCTGAGGAGCCAAAAATGTTCAAAGCCCTGCTGACGGCTCTTGCCCTCGCCACGACCCTTGTCCTCGCCGGCTGCGGCAACAAGGGACCGGAATTCTCGATCATCTCCGGCTCGGAAAACACCGTGCTGGAACCGATCGTACAGGATTTCTGCAAGCAAAAGGGCGCCACCTGCACGATGACCTATGCCGGCACGCTCGATATCGGCCTTGCCCTGCAAAGCAAGGACGGGGTGAAGCAGGACGCCGTCTGGCCGGCATCCAGCGTCTGGGTCGACATGTTCGACACCGGCCGCAAGGTCAAATCGCTGACCTCGATCGTGCAGATGCCGGTCATCCTCGGCGTCCGCAAGTCCAAGGCCGACGAACTCGGCTGGGTCGGCAAGCCGGTCTACATGAAGGATATTCTCGCAGCCGTGAACAAGGGCTCGCTGAAATTCCTGATGACGTCTGCGACGCAGTCCAATTCCGGCGCCAGTGCCTATCTCGCGATGCTGTCGAGCGCACTCGCCGGCAAACAGGTGATCGAGCCGGGCGATCTCGACAAGCAGGAGGTCCAGAACACGGTCAAGCAATTGCTCGCCRGCGTCGAGCGTTCCTCCGGCTCGTCCGGCTGGCTCGCCGACCTCTATCTCGACTCGGCAAAGAATGGCACGGAATATGATGCCATGTGGAACTATGAGGCTGTGCTCAAGGAAACCAATGACCGGCTGCTGGGTGACGGCAAGGAGCCGCTCTATTTCATCTATCCGGCCGATGGCGTGGCCGTGGCGGACTCGCCGATCGGCTTCGTCGATCATGGCCGCGGCGCCGATGTCGAGACCTTCTTCAACGACCTGCTCGCCTATCTGCAGACCCCGGACGTGCAGAAGCGCATCGCCGACACCGGCCGGCGCATTCCACTCGGCAGCATCACCGCCAAGCCGGAGCCGCAATGGAATTTCGATCCGGCCAAGCTGGTGACGGCGATCCGCCTGCCGGAACCGACGGTCATTCGTCAAGCGCTCACGCTCTATCAGACTGCGCTGCGCAAGCCTTCACTGACGGCGATCTGCCTGGATTTCTCCGGCTCGATGGAGGGCAAGGGCGAAGACCAGTTGCAGCAGGCCATGCAATTCCTGTTTACGCCGGGCGAGGCCGACAAGATGCTGGTGCAGTGGACACCGTCCGACCGCATCGTCATCATTCCGTTCGATGCCCATGTGCGGCGGACCTTCGAAGGCACCGGCGCGCCAGCCGACCAGGCGACGCTGCTCTCGAATGTCTCGGGCCAGCACGCCAGCGGCGGCACAGACATGTATGACTGCGCCAACACGGCGATCGACAAGATCGCCCAGACGCCCGATCTCGGCTCCTACCTGCCGGCGATCGTCATCATGACTGACGGCCGCAGCGACGGCGACAAGCCGGGCTTCTACAGCCGCTGGAAGGCAACGCAACCGCATGTGCCGGTCTTCGGCATTACCTTCGGCGACGCCGACAAGACCCAGCTCGACGAGCTTGCCAAGGCGACTTCGGCGCGCGTTTTTGACGGCGCCTCCGATCTAGCCGGTGCCTTCCGCGCCGTCAGAGGCTATAACTGACACATGCGCTCACTGTTCGGCAATGATTGGAACTGGATCGTGGCAGGCATCGCCGCCGCGATCCTCCTGCCCATTCTCAGCGTGATCTTCGGCGTTCCCCTGTGGATCTCCGCGGTGATCGCGCTGATCGTCTTCGCGGCCCTGGTTCTGCTGCTGTCTCCGCGGCAGATGTTTGAGGGCGTCGATGTCAAGGCGATCGGCAGCGGCCGCATCGAATTTGCCCGCGATCTGCTGAGCGAGGCGGAACCCTATGCGGAACGGCTGCGGGCTTCTGCCGCAAAAATCCAGGACAAGGCAACGGCCGCCCGCGTAAAACACCTCGCCGACATCGCCGCCGACGTCTTCGCCAAGGTCGAGGCCAATCCCGGCAATGCATCGACCGTCAAGCGCTTCCTGAGTTACTACATTCCCCGCTCGGCCGAAGTCGCCGAAGGCTTTGCCGTCATCGAGGCCAAGCGGGCGCCCGACAAGGCCAAGCTCGACGAGGTCCGCTCGGTGCTGGAAAAGCTCGAAGAAGCCTTCGTCCACTATGCCGACAGCCTTGTCGATGACGAACTCGGCTCGCTCGACACCGACCTGCGCCTGATCCAGGCTTCGCTCAAAGAGGATATTCAGACCTGATGGCAATGTCTCGCCGCACACTCGGATTGGGGCTTCTGGCGCTCGCGGCTGCCGGCACCGGCGGCTATCTCACCCTCAAGGACCGGCCGGAATTTCAGGGCCTGCTCGGCAACCGCACAAAACTTTCCGGTTTCATCGGCGGCGAGAAACAGGCTTTCGTCGAGGATCCTGACGTCGTCCATGCACTCGGCAGCTACGGCCTGCAGCTCGATGCGCGGGTCGCCGGCTCGGTCGAAATGGTGCGCGAGCAGGCGCTGCTGTCGCAGAACCCGGCTTTTCTCTGGCCCTCCTCCTCGATCATGGTCGACTTGGCGCGCAAGAGCGGCGTCAAGGTGCGCAACGACCAGGTGGTGCTGAACTCGCCCGTCGTGGTCTACACCTGGCAGCCGGTCGCCGACGGGCTGATCAAGCATGGCCTGGTGAAGCTGACGCCAAGCAAACAGTATCAGCTCGATCTGGCAGCCCTCCTCAAAGCATTGCTCGCCAACCAGGATTGGTCCTCGCTCGGTGTCGACGCGCTCTACGGCAAGGCCCGTCTCATCTCCACCGATCCCAATCGCTCCAATTCCGGCTTCATGTTCGCCGGCCTCGTGCTCAGCCTGCTCGCCGGCGACGTCGCCAAGGCCGATGATCTGCAGAAATACGGCCAGCAGGCGCAGGCGATCTTCCGCGGCATGGGCTTCAAGTCCTCATCTTCCGGAAAACTGTTCGACCAATACATTGCCGGAGGCCTGGGCGGCGAGCCCATGGTCGTCGGCTATGAAAACCAGCTGGTCGAATGGGTTCTCGCCGATCCGAACCGCTGGGACCGAGTGATGAAGAGCAGCGGCGCCAAGCCCGTTGTCCTCTATCCGCGCCCGACCGTCTATTCCGCCCATCCGCTGATCGTCATCGACGACCAGGCAAGCCGCCTGCTCGACGCGCTGATGTCGCCGAAACTGCAGGAACTCGCCTGGACCAAGCACGGCTTCCGCGGCCCCCTCGGCGCCGTCACCGGCACGACCGACGGCGCCATTGCCGCCATGCTACCGGCCGAAGTCGACGCCATCCTGCCGATGCCGGATGCGGATGTGATGCTGCCGCTACTGGATCTGCTGAAGGCTTAAGCATCGGTTTTTCAACGAGTTGAAGATGGACGACGACTATCAGCCCGAAGAAATTGTTGCTCGATTTGGCGAGGCCATCGCCAAGCTTCACGAGCGTAGGGTCGCAATAGCGGAACGGAGATTGATGTCGATTCGGTCACCGCAGTCAGAACATGACCATGCTATGGCAGCATATTTCAACGCTATGAACGAGGATAAGATGATCATAGCGCTGACGCAGTTTTCGATCGAAGGCGTTCTGCATGACTTGTTCTTCATGTTCGCCCAACACCCCGAGTTCAAGCTCATACTTCAAAGTGAAACGGGCGAGATGATCGATCTCGCCCAAACGGAAGAGGTGATACAGGCGTTCCCACAGATCTGGATCGAAGAGCGTTCGAGTGCTGGCCTTGAAACCGATAAAGTCATTGCTTTCTTGAGGGAAAAGTTGAACCTCAACGAAACGCGTCAAGAAAGACGCGTCCGGATTCTCGCCGAGAAGAACAAAGACAAGCCCGCGACTTGACTCGATTTCGTGAGGTCACTCCGGCAACCCGAACCCGCCGGGCGTCGGCGTGATCAGCACCACCACTTCGCCCGCATCGACCACTGTCTGGTCGCTGGCCTTCAGCGTCTCCAGCCGGAAATCGTTGCGGCGGATCGCCGTCGAGCCGGTCTCGCCCTGCCCGCCCCCGGCAAGGCCAAGCGGCGGCCGGTTGCGGTGCGACGACAGGATGGCGAATTCCATTTTCTCGAGGAAACGGATGATGCGGACAGTGCCGTCGCCACCGTTCCATTTGCCGCGGCCGCCCGAACCCTGACGGATATAGAACTCCTCGAGCAGCACGGGGAATCGGAGCTCCAGGATTTCCGGATCGGTGAGCCGCGAATTGGTCATATGCGTGTGCACGCCCGCGGTGCCGGCAAAGCCGCGGCCATTGTTGAATTGCCCGGCCGGCGAACCGGAGCAGATCGTCTCGTAATACTGGTACTTTTCGTTGCCGAAGGTCAGGTTGTTCATCGTCCCCTGCGAATTCGCCATCGCCCCCATCGCGCCGAACAGGGCGTTGGTGACATGTTGCGACGTTTCGACATTGCCAGCGACCACGGCGGCCGGATAGCTGGGCTTGAGCATGCAGCCATCGGGGATGACAATGTTGATCGGCCGGAGGCAGCCGGCATTCATCGGGATGTTGTCTTCCACCATGACCCGGAAAGCATAGAGTACGGCGGCACGGGCCACCGGCTCAGGCGCATTGAAATTGTTCTTCATCACCGGTGAGGTGCCGGTGAAATCGACGGTCGCTTCTCGTTTGTCCCGATCGACGCTGATCCTGACCTTGATCACCTGCCCGGTGTCGGTCGGATATTCGTAGGATGCAGTGTCCGGCAGCCGCTCCAATACCCGACGCACGCTCTCCGCCGCATTGTCCTGCACATGGCCCATATAGGCCTCGACGACAGGCAGGCTGAAATGCGCCACCATTTTCCTCAGTTCGGCGACGCCCTTCTCGTTGGAAGCGATCTGCGCCTTGATGTCGGCAATGTTCTGCTGCGGGTTACGCGCCGGATAGGGATGGTTGGTGAGCAGGTCGAGCAGTTCCGCTTCACAGAACCGGCCGCGATCGACCAGATGGAAATTGTCGAACAGCACGCCCTCTTCGTCGACGGTCGTGGCAAGCGGCGTCATCGAGCCGGGTGCAGTGCCGCCGATATCGGCATGATGGCCGCGCGAGGCGACGTAGAACAACACAGCCTTGCCCGCATCGTCGAAGACCGGGGTGACGACGGTAATGTCAGGCAGATGCGTACCGCCATTATAGGGCGCATTCAGCGCAAACACATCGCCCGGCCGGATGGCGCCTTCGTTGAGGCGAATGATCGTCTCCACCGACCGGTCCATCGAGCCCAGATGCACCGGCATATGCGGCGCATTCGCCACCAAGGCCCCGGTCCGATCGAAGACGGCGCAGGAAAAATCCAGCCTTTCCTTGATATTGACCGAATAGGCGGTGTTCTGCAGCGTCACCCCCATCTGCTCGGCGATCGACATGAAGAGATTGTTGAAAATCTCCAGCATCACAGGATCGGCCTCGGTGCCGAGGGCGGCCCGCCGGCGCTTCGCCTCGATCCGCCGCAGCAGGATATGGTTCTTCGCCGTGATCTCCGCCTGCCAGCCGGGTTCGACGACGATCGTCTGGTTCGGTTCGATGATCAGCGCCGGGCCAGAGGCCTTGTGACCGGGTCCGAGCGCTTCGCGCCTGAAAACGCCCGCGTCTCGCCATTCGCCTTCTGAGAACAGCCTGCGATGCTCGACAGGCACGGCATCCTTGTCATCCACCGTCAGTTCGACTTCGTCGCGCCGTTGCGCGCTGGTGTCGGTACCTTCGATGGCAACCGCTTCGATCACCATCGCCTTGTTTTCATAGACGAAGCCGAATTGTGCCTTGTGCGCCGCCTCGAATTCGGCCTTCGCCCGCTCCATCGACCGATGCACGAAAGTGACCGGCAGCGCTGTATCGGTGCCGTCATAGCGGACATGCAGCGTCAGCCTGAGCGATACGGAATCGGCCCCGATGCCCTGCGCCGCCAGTTCCTCCACGACGGCGCTGCCGAGCCTAGCAGCCAGCGCGTCGACCTCGCCCCTGGACTGCTCGGCAAGCGGCAAGAGCAACGCTTGTTGCCGCGAAGCAAATACCGACGACAGACCGATGCCATAAGCCGACAGCAACCCGGAAAACGGATGGATCAGCACCGTCGACATGCCCAGTGCATCGGCGACCAGGCAGGCATGCTGGCCACCGGCACCGCCGAAACAATTCAAGAGATAGCCGGTGACGTCATAGCCGCGCTGCACCGAGATCTTCTTGATCGCATTGGCCATGTTCTCGACTGCGATAGCGACAAAACCTTCGGCCACGCTTTCCGGCGTGTAGCCGCCGCCGGCCTCCGCCGCCAGCGCCGCAAATTTCTCCCGAACGACCTCCGCGTCCAGGCTCTCATCCTGACCCGGTCCGAATATCCTCGGGAAAAGCTCGGGCTGCAGCTTGCCGAGCATGACATTGGCATCCGTCACCGCCAACGGTCCGCCGCGCCGGTAGCAGGCCGGCCCCGGATTGGCGCCGGCCGAATCCGGCCCGACGCGAAACCTCCCTGCCTCGAAATGCAGGATCGAGCCGCCACCCGCGGCCACGGTATGGATGCGCATCATCGGCGCCCGCACGCGCACGCCCGCCACCTCCGTGTCGAAGGCGCGCTCATATTCGCCATCGTAGTGCGCGACATCGGTGGAGGTCCCGCCCATGTCGAAGCCGATCACCTTGCCGAAGCCGGCAAGCCTTGCCGTCTCCACCATGCCGACCACGCCGCCGGCCGGGCCGGAGAGCAGCGCATCCTTGCCCTGGAACAGATCGGCAAGCGTCAAGCCGCCTGAGGACATCATGAACATCAGCCGCGGCCCGTCGTCGGCGCCCGCCGCAACTCCAAGCTCGCCGGCAACCTGCTGCACATAGCGCGCGAGGATCGGCGACAGATAGGCATCGACGACGGCGGTGTCGCCGCGTCCGACCAGCTTGACCAGCGGCGATGTCACGTGGCTCGCCGATATCTGGCGGAAGCCGACCAAGCGGCAGAAATCTGCGATCGCCTGCTCATGCTCTGGATATTTCCACGAATGCATGCAGACGATCGCCACTGCCTTGATGCCGTCTGCAAACGCCTCTCGAATCAGGGGCTCGGCCGCAGTCAGATCGAGTTCGCGCTCGATCGTACCATCGGCACGAATCCGCTCGTCGACCTCGGCCACCCGCTCGTAGAGCTGTTCCGGCAGAACGATCTCTTTGGCGAAAATATCCGGCCGCGCCTGATAGGCGATGCGCAGCGCATCGCGAAAACCCCTTGTGATCAAGAGCAGGACACGATCACCCTTGCGCTCCAGCAGCGCATTGGTGGCGACCGTCGTGCCCATCTTGATATCGCCCACCAGTCCGGCGGGAATCGCATCGCCCGAATCAAGCCCCAGGAGATCGCGGATGCCCTGGATCGCCGCATCACGATAGGCCTCCGGATTCTCCGAGAGCAGCTTGCGCGGATGCAGCGAGCCGTCCGGCGCCCGGCCGATCACATCGGTGAAGGTGCCGCCCCGGTCGATCCAGAAATCCCACCTGCCTGCGGCCATCGCTCGTCTCCACCGTTTTTCATGTGCATAAAGGACATCCCGGTCACCGGCAAGGACGGCGGTTGAGGACCGGGGCGCAAGCACGACGAAAAATAAATAACCAATTGGAAAATATGCTCTATTCGAAAGAACGCGGACAGTGTTGCACTTGTTTTGACACAGGTTGGAAATGGATTCTTAACCTTCCGTTCCTATCGATAGTACGGTCAGTGCCCCTCGAGCCCCGTAGGTCTCATGCGTATTTCCAGAACCAATTTACCGCCAGCATCATTCGGCGATACGGAGCCGACATCACAAACTGAACAAAATGAGGAAAGCGTCGGGCTGCGCCGCCTGAAAGCCGCCAGCCATCGCGCCGCCGAACAGGGCAAGGGCAATTGGGACAGCCACTTCTTTCTGGCCCCCAATGTCCGCTTCACCCGCACGCCGGAGCGCGACATTCGCAGCGCGTCCGATTCCGCGCCGGAGCCGCACGAACTTGAAGAAGCCGCAGCGCTGGCACAAGCGCCAACCGTGGAACAGCTGCGCGAAGTGCTGTCGACAATGATGATTTTGCAAGGTGGAATGGATATGGGCACGGCAAACGCAACGGCACCGGTCCAGCCCATCAATGACAATGTCGAGACCGCCACGCAGATGTCGCAGGTCCAACCCGCTCTTCCGCCGCAAGCAGCCACCCAGACACAACACGCCGTCCCGGCACAAACAAAGCGGCAGACGCCCTTTGCCGCTCTGTCCGACTTCGCTTTCTGGGAAGCACTGGACGGCGCGATTGAAATCCAGCCTGAACAGCCCGTTGTTCGCCGGCCACTGATCCCCGCGCCGGCAGTCCGGGCAACAGCCAAACCTACGGAGGCGACCGCCGCGGCGGCTCCCATTTCATCGGCTCACGCGGCCCCTGCCGCGGCTGCAACGCCAGTCGAAGCGCGTCCGATGCCTTCTGCCCTGTCGATGTATCGCTCGGTCGAGGTTCGCGCGTCGACTTCGCAAGCGATGCCGTCGGCTTCGGCTGTGGATCATCCGGCGCAGCAGCCGGCCACTCCGGAAGCTGCAGCGACCAGCGCGAAAGGCCTGTTCCCCTGGAGCCGTCGCGCGGTCGAGCAAACCACCGCCATCCAGCCGGTTTCGAGCAACACGGCGCCCACAATCGTGCCCGCCTCCCCTGCCCTGCCGGTCCTGGTTGTCGAGACGAGCAAGGCTGCAGAAACCACAGGTGTCGCGGTTTCCAAGCCGTTCAAGATCGAGCCGGTCGCCAAGGCGCGCATGCTGAAGGGCGAATATGAATTCCCGCCCCGCATGCTGTTGCAGGACCCGCCGGCCACCATCGGCGTCGTCATGACCCAGGAGCAGTTGGAGCGCAATGCCGGCCTGCTGGAAGCCGTGCTCGAAGATTTCGGCATCCGCGGCGAGATCATCCATGTCCGCCCCGGCCCGGTCGTCACGCTTTACGAATTCGAACCGGCGCCGGGCGTCAAATCCTCGCGCGTCATCGGCCTTGCCGACGACATCGCCCGCTCGATGTCGGCGCTGTCGGCACGCGTCGCCGTCGTGCCCGGCCGCAACGTCATCGGCATCGAACTGCCGAACGCCACCCGCGAAACCGTCTATTTCGGCGAACTGATCGACAGCCAGGATTTTTCCCGCACCGGCTACAAGCTGCCGCTCTGCCTCGGCAAGACCATCGGCGGCGAACCTGTCATCGCCGAACTCGCCAAGATGCCGCA
The DNA here is from genome assembly GCF_056403555.1 of Rhizobium sp. P2_G2. Classification (NCBI taxonomy): domain Bacteria; kingdom Pseudomonadati; phylum Pseudomonadota; class Alphaproteobacteria; order Hyphomicrobiales; family Rhizobiaceae; genus Rhizobium; species Rhizobium sp. P2_G2. Next base: position 137,976 of record NZ_JBFUFF010000009.1, on the reverse strand, counting down.
TCTGCTCGTCGCCGGCACCACCGGCTCGGGCAAATCGGTCGCCATCAACACCATGATCCTGTCGCTGCTCTACCGGCTGACGCCGGAAGAGTGCCGGCTGATCATGGTCGATCCGAAAATGCTGGAGCTGTCGGTCTATGACGGCATTCCGCACCTGCTGACCCCCGTCGTCACCGACCCCAAGAAAGCCGTGCTGGCGCTGAAATGGGCGGTGCGCGAGATGGAGGATCGCTACCGCAAAATGTCGCGCCTCGGCGTCCGCAACATCGACGGCTACAATGCCCGTGCTGCCGAAGCGCGCGCCCGTGGCGAAGTCGTCACCCAGATCGTCCAGACCGGCTTTGAAAAGGGAACTGGCGAACCGATCCATGAGAACCAGGAGATCGACCTCTCCCCCATGCCCTATATCGTCGTCATCGTCGACGAAATGGCCGACCTGATGATGGTTGCGGGCAAGGAGATCGAAGGCGCGATCCAGCGCCTGGCGCAGATGGCCCGTGCCGCCGGCATCCACCTGATCATGGCGACGCAACGTCCCTCGGTCGACGTCATCACCGGCACGATCAAGGCCAACTTCCCCACCCGCATCTCCTTCCAGGTGACATCGAAGATCGACAGCCGCACGATCCTGGGCGAACAGGGCGCCGAACAGTTGCTCGGCCAGGGCGACATGCTGCACATGGCCGGCGGCGGCCGCATCGTCCGCGTCCACGGCCCCTTCGTCTCCGACCAGGAAGTCGAAAAGGTCGTCGCACACCTGAAGACCCAAGGCCGCCCGGAATATCTCGACACTGTCACGGTGGACGAGGAAGAGGACGACGAGGAAGAACAGGATACCGCCGTGTTCGACAAGTCCGACATGGCCGCGGAGGATGGCAACGACCTCTACGACAAGGCCGTCAAGGTCATCCTGCGCGACAAGAAATGCTCGACCTCCTACATCCAGCGCCGTCTCGGCATCGGTTACAACAGGGCTGCTTCGCTGGTGGAGCGGATGGAGAAGGAAGGGCTTGTCGGCCCGGCCAACCATGTCGGCAAGCGCGAAATCTTGAGCGGTAATCACGATCGGGATGCGACCGCTGGTTTGGGCGGCGAGGAGTGATGGCGGGAAGTTGTCGACTTCAGCCCTTTGCGAGTTTCTTTCCTTGTGAGGCCCAGTCCGCGGCTTACCCCCCTCTGCCCTGCCGGGCATCTCCCCCTCAAGGGGGGAGATTGGATGGGGCGCCGGCCTGCCCAAAACAACCCGTCTCATGCCCAGTTCTCGGCGGATATTTGAGCCGARGCGWGTGCCWCTGGCCAATCTCCCCCCTTGAGGGGGAGATGTCCGGCAGGACAGAGGGGGGTATTACAACCGTGCGATTATCCTGATTGCCAGCGTTGTCCATGGGATGGACCCTTGGAGGCGCAGTGCCACAAAGCAGCGCCACACCTTGTTCCGCACCACCGCCACCAGATAACATCCAACTGCAACATGATTCTGGACCGCCCGTGGAAACTGCCCTCTACCTCCCCGTCAAACGCTTCCTTGAAGCCGCCGGCTATACGGTCAAGGGCGAGATTGGCGGCTGCGATCTTGTCGGGTTGATTGACGGTGAAACGCCCGTTCTGGTCGTCTGCGAACTCAAGCAGAGCTTCAACCTCGAACTCATCCTGCAAGCCGTCGACCGGCAGACGCAGGGCGACGAAGTCTGGATCGCCGCCCGCATCTCGGCCAAGGGCAAGGGGCGCGAGGGTGACCGGCGTTTCCGCGACCTTTGCCGCCGCCTGAGCCTCGGCATGCTCGGCGTTGCCGACAGCGGCACGGTCGACATCATCGTCAGCCCAGCGGCGCCCATGCCGAAGAAGAACACCCGCAAGCGCATCCGCCTGGTCGAGGAACATCGCCGCCGCAAGGGCGACCCGGCCGTGGGCGGCAGCACCCGCCAGCCGATCATGACCGCCTATCGCCAGCAAGCGCTTGCCTGTGCCGCGGCACTGAAAGGCGGCCCGCTCCGCCCGCGCGACATCAAGACGGCGACGCCGCTTGCACCAAAGATCCTGTTGCACAATGTCTATGGCTGGTTTGATCGCGTCGATCGCGGTGTCTATGCGCTGACCGTAGCGGGCACGGAAGCGCTGAAACGATGGCCAGTCGAGACGTGATGAGCGGCGGTTGACAGATCACTTCTGCGCCACCGGGCCTCTACCTTGTGAGAACGCTGTCACCGCGGCAGCGATCAGCGCGGCATTGTCCGGTGCGATCCTCCCGTCGGGAAGCCTGTCGCCATCCTCAAGGCCAACCCGTGTCGACCATCGGCGTTCATAGGCTAACGCGACAAGCGGCCAGACCGTAGCATCGAAGCCATGGAGAAGAATGGGGCGCTGAAAGCCTGCTTCGGCCAACGTAGCCGCGATGTCGTTGGCGACGGCGCGGGCCGTTGCAGCCTCTTGTTGCTCTACCTCGATCAGGACACGGAAAAGCTTTTGCGCCTTGCCAAGCCCTACCAATCTCTCGGCATCAAGCACGGAGGCAAGACCCGCTTCGATGCCGACGCCGCGGCGATGCAGCAATTCCATGATACCCGGTGCGTCGGGTTCAGACAGATTGACCGAGGCGTAATCCGCCAAATCGCTCCAGGCTTCGATCGCTGAGATCGTTCGTTCCGCAGAACCTTCGATCCACGCTCCGGTCGAGACGCCGATCAGCGTGCCCGGACACGCTTGCCGCACGGCCCGGACGGTTGCACTGACAGCGTTCAGGCTCTCGCGTCGTTCCTCATTCCTTGGGTGCAGATGAAGTTCCGCCGCACCAGCCGCCACGCAGGCAGCGCTGTCGCGAGCAATCTCCTCGATGCTCGTTGGCAGACATGGGTGATAGTCGAAGGCACGTGCGCCATTGATGCAAGCCTGGACGATCATGCGATTTCTCCCTGAAGCTATCGGTTATGATAACGCGGGAAGCCGCAAAAAGCAGGCAGGATCAATCCTTTTCCTTCGACGCCAGCCAATCCTCGATGAGTTGCCGATAGCGCTCGCCGGAAAAGCTCGGGAAATGGCCGCCATGGACGATCCGCACCGGATAGTCCAAGAGCCGCTTCATGGATGCGATATAGTCGGTGGCATTGGCGTGATAGGTGTCCTCGATCAGCGGCCCGTCATAAAGAATATCGCCGGAGAACAGGGTACCGGTCTTGGCCTCCCAGAGCGCGATCCCTCCGGGCGAATGGCCGGGCGTATGCACGACCTCGAACACCCGGTCGCCGAGGTCGATGGTGTCTCCATCTTCGAGGATGCGGGTTGCCGGAGCACCCTTCACCGCATAGCATTTCGAGCAATAGGGCTCGGGCGGCAGAGCGTCGAAAATGTCGTCGGTGACATAGGGATCGGCCAGCGTGTTGGCGCGGGTCGGCTGTGCCAGCAGATCGGCTTCGGCGGAATGCACCGCCCGGCATTCGAATTCGTGATGGCAGCCAATATGGTCGAAATGCGTGTGGCTCGCCACCGCCCAGAGTTTCCGTTCGGTGACCAGCGGCACCCATTGCCGGAGCGACACGACGCCCATGCCACTGTCGACCAGCATGTCGCAATCACGGCCGCGCACGTGCCAGATGTTGCAGCGGTAGAATTCCTGGATATAGGGCTCCGAAATATAGGTCACGTCGTCGCCGAGACGCTTGACCGCATACCAGTTCTCCGGCGCGATCCGCTGCATGCTCAGCTCCTAAGCCGCCGGCAGCACGGTAATGCCGGATGGATCGACCGACAAGGCGATGCGATCACCCGAGGCGATCTTCGCCGATTGCGGCATATGGGCGACGAGGCTGAGATCATTGGCCGCCTCAGGCGCCAGATGGCAGCGGAAATGGGTGCCGAAAAAGGCGGCGCCCGTCACCCTCGCCTCGCCCAGCCGCACCGCGGCGGGTTCCGCGTCGCCGCAGAAATGTTCTGGGCGGATGCAGAGCGTCACCCTGTCGCCGGTCTTTGGCTTTGCCGCCGTGAAATTGCCGGCGGGCAAGTCGATCACCCCGACCGGCGTCTCGACCTGCGCGGCGCTGCTTTCCGCCGCGCTCACCTTGCCGGTCAAGAAATTCACCTCGCCCATGAAACCGGCGGAGAACAACGATTTCGGCCGCATATAGATTTCCGACGGCGGACCGAAATCCTCCACCCGGCCCTGGTTCATGACGACGATGCGGTCGGCGATCGCCATCGCCTCTTCCTGATCATGCGTGACATGCACGAAGGTGGTGCCGACCCGCTTCTGGATCGCCTTGAGCTCGTCCTGCATCTGCCGGCGAAGTTTCAAGTCGAGCGCACCGAGCGGCTCATCCAGCAGCAGCACATCGGGATCGACGGCCAGCGCCCGCGCCAAAGCCACACGCTGCCGCTGGCCGCCGGAAAGTTCGTGCGGTTTCTTGGCCGCTGACGCCTTCAGGCCGACGAGATCGAGGAAGCTGAGCGCCTTCTCATCCCGCTCGGCCTTGCCAAGCCCGCGCATCCTCAGCCCAAAGCCGACATTGTCGATCAGCCGCATATGCGGAAACAGCGCATAGTCCTGGAACATGGTCGTCGTCGGCCGCCTCGCAGGCGTGACGCCCGCCATGTCCTTGCCGCCGATCATGATGCGGCCGCCGCTCGGCTCGACGAAGCCGCCGAGAATAGAAAGCAGCGTGGTCTTGCCGCAGCCGGATGGGCCGAGCAGAACGATGAATTCGCCCGCCTCGATTTCAAGCGAGACGTTGTCGAGCGCCTTGAATGCGCCGTAGGTTTTCGTCGCATTGGCGATCGAAACGGATGCGGTCATGATTTCCGGCTCCTGCTGAACAGGCTCATTTCGAGAATAAGAAGCACGGCCACCGACACGAGGAATACCAGCGAGCCGACGGCATTGGTCTTGGGATTGAGGCCGGAGCGCAGCATGCTCCAGATCTCCACGGGCAGCGTCACGTCGAAGCGCGACAGCAGGAAGGCGATGATAAACTCGTCCCAGCTGAAGGTGACGGAGAGGAAGAAGGCCGCCAGGATCGACGGCATCAGCATCGGCGCCGTCACCAGCGCCATCACCTTGAAATCATTGGCGCCGAGATCGCGCGCCGCCCGCTCGATATTGATGTGATGGTCGCCCATCGAGGCATAGATGATGGCAAAACACAGCGGCAGGTTGATGACCACGTGGCCGATGCCGACAGTGACCAGCGACAGCGGGATATGCAGTGCATTGAGCACCGCGAGCAGCCCGAGCGCGATGATCAGGTAACTCACCGTCATCGGTGCAATCAGCAGGCCGCGCTGCAACGCCGAGCCGGGCAGCTTGTAGCGCGCCAGCGCATAGGCCGCGAGGAAGCCGAGCAGACAGGCCGCCGACGACGACAATACGGCAACGAAGAAAGAATGCGTCAGCGCCGCCATCAGCTTATCATCGGCAAACACAGTCTCATACCATTGCAGCGAAAAGCCGTTGAACGGCGGCACGGGCAGCCGCCCGTCCTGGAACGAGAACAGCACGAGCACGCCGACCGGCAGGAAAATGAAGGCATAGATAGCAATGAGATAGAGCCAGCTCAGGCCCGACGTAAGGAGCTTGTTCATCTCACGCCCTCTCGATCTTCAGCCAACGTGCGCAGAGCACATAGGCCGCCGTCACCGCCAGCATGAGGACGATGGAGAGCGCCGCCGCCATCGGAAAATCCGCCCGCCGGCCGATCTGCAGCATGATGATCTGCGGCAGCACCAGTTCGTTGTTTCCGCCCAGAATCTGCGGCGTGATGTAGTCGCCGATGCAGAGCACGAATGTCAGAAAGGCGCCGGTCATGATTCCCGGCAATGTCAGCGGCAGGATCACATGCCAGAAGGTCTGGAAGGCATTGGCGCCGAGATCGGCCGCGGCGCGGCGGTAATTGGGCGAGAGCTGGATCAGGTTGGAATAGATCGTCAGCGTCAACAGCATGACGAAGAAATGCACGAAGCCGATGATCGTCGCCGTGCGATTGCTGGAGATTTCCAAGGGCTCGGAGATCAGGCCGATGCCCATCAGCGCCTGGTTGATGACACCGCCCTTGGACAGCACCAGCAGCCAGGAATAGGAGCGCACGACATAGGAGGTCCAGAACGGCAGGATGGCGAGGATCAGCGCCATGCGCTGGAAGCGCTGCGGCACCCGCTCGGCGATGATCCAGGCGAGCGGATAGGCGAGCAGGACGGAGAGCACGGTGACCGTCAGCGTGATTTCCAGCGAGTTCGTCAGGCCCTTGAGCAGCGCGCTTTCGCTGAAGAAGCGGATGTAGTTGTTGAAGTCCCATGTACGGACGATCCGGCCGGTCTGCCGCGACCAGAGGCTCATCGCCGCCATGTAGAGGAACGGCACGACGAAAAAGGCGGTCGTCCAGAGAAGGCCGGGGGCGACGAAACCCCAGGCCTTGCGGCGTTCGGTGTCTTCTAGGGTCGTGGTGGTCATAGTGGTGTTCGATCTGTCCGAGATTTGGGCTTCGATGCCTGTCTATATGACACGCTTGCATTCGCTGCTCACCCCTCACCAAGCGCGCCCAGGCACTCGACCTTTGGTCTCGCGCGGGCTTGCTATCCTCTCCCGCAAGGGGAGAGGTAGAGTGCCACAATCGTCGCCCTCGCTTGTGGCAGCGCCGTAGCCACGGGTTTTCCTCGCCCCTTGCGGGAGAGGATACGCAGGCCGGGTGAGCTTTGCGAACCCTTGGCCGAAGTTGGTGAGGGGTAAATCAGACGCGCAAGAAAGTGCGCACGTCCCCTCACTCCTGCATCATATTCGTCCAGGCATCCTGCATCTTCTGGTCCAGATCCGAATTCGGGATCGGATAGAGCTGCGTGTTCTTCAGATACGCCGCCTGGTCATCCCAGCGCAGCGCCTTCTTCTGCTGATCGTTCAGCAGCGCCCCCGTCTTCTGATTGGTCGGCATGCCCCAATAGCACGACGCGGTGGCAAGCCGCGCCTGTCCTTCCGGGCTGACGATATATTGCACGAATTTCAGCGCCAGATCCGGGTGCTTGGAATCCTTCATCACGCCGATCGACTGTGCCCAGCGCACGGCCCCTTGTTTCGGAACGATCCAGTCGAGATTCGGCTTGTCCTTGGCGAGCGACGCGGTGATCCATTCACCGCCGCCCACGAGGATATCGACTTCTCCGGTCGCCAGCGCGGTCTGTGACGAGGTGACGTCGCTCACCTCTTTCGAGACCTTCTTCATTGCCGAAAGTTTTTCCGCGATCGCCGGCATGTCCTTGTCCGAGATGTCAGCGGTCTTCTTGCCGAGCGCCATCYGCACCAGGCCGATCATCGGCAGGTAATAATCGTAGAGCGCGATGCGGCCCTTGTACTTGTCCGACCACATCACCGACAGGTCTTCCATGTCCTTGGGGTCGACCTTGGTCTTGTCGAAGGAAATGGTGTTGTAGCCGAACTTTTCGGTCACGGCATAGGTCTTGCCGTCCTTGGTATTGTTGGCCTGCATTCTCAGTTCCGGAAACATGTCCGCCGTCGGCAGCTTGTCGGCCGGCATGGCGCCAAGCAGGCCCATGTCGATCACGCGGTGGACGTCGACGGCGTCGATCACCATCACGTCCCAGTCGCCCGGCTGCGACTGTTCGAGGATCGAAAGCCCGGCACCGGTCCCCTCATATTGCTTGAGGTTCACCTTGACATTGTTGGCTTTCTCGAACGGCTCGATCAGCGCCGGATCGGTATGGTCGCACCAGACGAGGGCATTGAGCTCGTCCTGCGCAAAAGCATGCGAGGACGCCAGCGCAGTGAGTGCTGCGGCGGCAACGGAAGTCATGAAACGGCGCGCGGTGGCGCCCGCAAACGGTCTGGTCATCGTCTTCCCTCTGGTTTTGGCGCTCATTCCGGCACCTTCGAGAAAAAGATTGAATGAATTCATTTTTTAAGTCAATATCAAAATTCGGGAACATATGAATGAGGAAACATCGGGTGGCGGGACTTCGCGAAAGACAGAAGGCCGACAAGAACAGGCGTATTTTGGAGGCCGCCGCGGCCCTTTTCCGCGAGGCTGGCTATGATGCCGCGCGCATCGAGGACATTGCCGAACGCGCCGAGGTTTCGGTCGGCACATTTTATAATTACTACCAGAACAAGGGCGATATCCTGCTCGCCACCGTCACCATGGAAGTCGAGGAAGTGCTGGAAGCCGGTGAAGCGATCGTGACCGATCCACCGCTGGACGTGCTCGGCGCCCTGGAGAAGCTGGTCAATCAATATTACGATCACTCGCTTTTCTATCTCAGCAAGGAGATGTGGCGTACGGCGATGGCGATCTCGATCCAGCAGCCGGAAACGCCGTTTTCCAAGCGTTATACGGCACTCGACCGGGCGCTCTGTGCGCAAGTGACGACGCTGGTGCACAAGCTGCAACTCAAGGGCTGCGTCAGGACCGGCGTGGACACGCATGCGGTGGGCTGCATGTTTTTCAACAATCTCAACATGATGTTTACGGAATTCGTCCGCGACGAGACGATGCCGCTTGAAAAGTTGAAGGATGACGTCGAGCGCCAGAACCGGCCCCTCGCCACGCTGATCAGCAGCCCGAAATGACGATATCGAGAGAGGAATGGATGGATACCGAAGAACAGAACGTTCTATCGGCAGCGGACAAACTTGTCGCTGCTTTCGGAAATCATGACACGGAGAGCTATTTCTCGGCCTTCACCGAAGATGCGAGCTTCGTCTTCCATAACCTTGATCGGACTCTGAAAACCCGCGCCGAATATGAAGCGGAATGGCAAGTCTGGGAGAGGCGCGATGCTTTCCGCGTGCTCGGCTGCCGCTCGTCTGGCCGCATGGTTCAACTGGTCGGCGATGTCGCCATCTTCATCCACACGGTCGCCACCGATGTCTCTCTTGCCGGCGAGGCGATCACCAATATCGAGCGCGAGACGATCGCGTTCCGGCGCGAAGCCGGTGGCCGGTGGCTGGCCTTTCACGAGCATCTTTCGCCATTGACCAACTGAACGGAACGAACAAGACGGCTAGCGCATTTTGCAGATCGCCGACGCATTTGTCGTACAGACCCATACCTACGTGTAGTAGGCTGTCGGCGCTTCGCGTGAGATAACGCACCGCACCGATCAACAGGAGTTCCCGCCATGGATCGCAAAGCCGCCGAAGATCGCCGCAAGGCTCCCCTCAACACACCGTCCACCCTGCCCTCCAATGCCGTCACCGACATTTCCGCGGCGCTGACAGCACTGCTCGCCGATGTGTTTGCGCTCTATCTCAAGACCAAGAATTTCCATTGGCACATGTCCGGCCCGCATTTTCGCGACTATCACCTGATGCTCGACGAGCAGGCCGAACAGATCTTCGCCATCACCGACGACATTGCCGAGCGCGCCCGCAAGATCGGCGGCACGACACTGCGCTCGATCGGCCAGATCGCCAAGACTCAACGCATCCTCGACAACGATGCACCGTTCGTCACCCCGCTCGACATGCTGGCCGAGCTGCACAGTGACAACAAGCAACTGGTGGAGAGCCTGAAGGAAGCCCATGAGCTGACCTCCGAGCATGGCGACTATGCCACGACCAGCATGATCGAGGTCTGGATCGACGAGGCCGAGCGCCGCGCCTGGTTCCTGTTCGAAAGCACCCGCCACGCGGAGTAGCGCGCGGCAGCGGCCCTTCCGGCGTCCGCTGGGCGGGCGCCTTGTACTGCACGTCGCTTGCGAAGCGCGCATAACCCGCGCCGGAAAGCGCAAGATCAGTCAACAACCGAGCACTGATTTCCGTAATTTCGTTTCGAACGAATGCAGCGATCAGCCGCCGAAGATAAATGATCAGTCGTTGATATGCGAATGGCTGCCGAGGCGGTGATAGGTCCGGCGGAAATATATCAGCGCCTCATCGCCGCCGCTCTCCGGCAGCGCCACTATATCGCAGAACAGTACTATATGCGTGCCGACATCGACGGATCGGGAAATCCGGCAATCGAAGGCCACCACTGCATCGGTCAGGACCGGCGCGCCGGTCGTGCCCTTCTGCCAATGCGCTGCCGCGAACCGCTCGGCCATCGGCACCTTGGCGCTGAAGACACGCGACACATCGCGATGCCTCGTGCCGAGCGTGTTGACGCAGAGCACGCCGTTTTCCAGCATGGCGCCAAGCGAGGAAACGTTGCGATTGACACAGACCAGAAGCGTCGGCGGCGTATCGGTGACGCTGGTGACAGCCGAGGCCGTAAAGCCACCCGGCCCTGCCGGCCCATCGGTGGTGATCACATGCACGGCAGCACCGAGATGTGCCATGGCGTTGCGGAAATCCTGCGGACCCACCTCTTCGGAAACCGGCCTGGTTTGACTGAACGCTGCGGCGGCCATGGCGCGCCTCCTTCTGGCGATCGACAAATGCCGCGAGCGCAAAGCGGGAGAGCCGAAGAGCCCTGTCTCACGTTCGCTTATGCGGACCGTATTCATCATAACTGCATCAAAGGTACATGATACGATTATTATTTCAAGCTTCAAATTTATAAGTTTCAAATTACTTCGCAAGCAATTCGACGCTGTGATACGAATGAAGAGCGCGCAGGGCGACGCTCTCATTCGCTTGCTCGCGGATATATTTCATGTTTAAACTTTCATGCATCGCCCTGCTTCGAGCGACCCAACCAGGCCCCCGCTACCGAGAAATCCCATGCACAATCTGCGCCAAAGATGCCTGAACGGCGAACCATTGATCGGCACATTCGCCGCCATCCCGCATCCAGTTGCGATCGAGGTCACGGCTGCATCTGGCGTCGATTTCCTTTGCATCGACTGGGAACATGCGCAGATTTCCCGCGAGCGGATCGAAGATCTCGTCCGTGCCGCCGATATCCATCACGTGCCGGCGATCGTTCGGGTGCCGGGCCACGCACCGGAAGCAATCGCCGCGGCGCTCGATTCAGGCGCCGCCGGCGTCCTGGTGCCGCGCGTTTCGACTGCAGCACAAGCGGCGGCGGCGGCCCAGGCCACGCGCTATCCACCACTCGGCGCGCGCGGTGTCGGCCCCGGACGTGCAGCGGGTTACGGCTATCGCATACCGGACTACCTTGCCTCGGCCAATGACAGCCTGCTACTGGCCATCCAGGTGGAAACCGCCGAAGGCCTTGGCAATATCGATGAAATCGCGGCCGTCGAAGGCGTCGACCTGATCTTCATTGGCCCCGGCGACCTCTCCGTCTCGATCGACGCGATGGGGCCGGCCAAAGCCGAAAGGCTGAATGCCGCCATCGAAACAATCGCTTCGGCGAGCCGCAAGGCAAACAGGCGCGCCGGCATTTTCCGCCCGTCGCCGGACGATATCGACAGATGGGCGAAATCGAGGATTACGCTCTTTATTCTCGCCAGCGATACGATGTTCCTCGGTGCCGGTGTCACAGCCGGCGTGCAGGCCGCGCGCAACAAGACCAAGGCGTAAGCGAAAAATGGTTCTCCGCAGCGATCCATTCGGGATATTTCAGAAATGAAGGCAGTGCTTTACAGATCGTTCGGCGGACCGGAAGTCCTCGAATATGTCGACATTCACGATCCTGTCGCAGGCGAAGGCGAGGTACTGGTGCGATTGGAGGCGGCCTGTGTCGCGCCCTTCGACTGGAAGCTCCGCCAGGGCCTGTTGCAGGATCATTTCAAGACGACATTCCCGGCGATCCCCGGTCGTGAAGGCGCAGGCACGGTCGAGGCGGTCGGTCCTGGAATCACTGATCTGAAACCGGGCGACCAAGTCTGCGTGCTCGCCGGCGCGGCGCAGAAGGGCACCTATGTCGAAAAGATCGCCCTGCCCCGCAGCGGCGTCGCACTGCGTCCGGCCAACCTCACGCCTGTGCAGGTAGCGGCAGGCTTGAATGCCGGCATCAACACCACCGTCTGTTTCGATATGGCTGCAGTGAGAGCCGGCGAACAGATTCTGGTCCATGGCGGGGCTGGGGCAGTCGGCGGCATATTGGTGCAGCTTTGCCATCATGCCGGTGCCGAGGTGATAGCAACCTGCCGCGCATCCAATAAGGACTACGTGCTCTCGCTCGGAGCAGACCGAGCCGTCGCTTATGACGGCGAGGATTTCGGCATGCTCCGGGACATCGACATCGTCTTCGACCTGATCGGCGGCGAGGTCCATGACCGCTCTTATCCCGTCATGAAGCGCGGCGGTCGCCTCATATACCTGAACGCCCTGCCGATCGTCGATCGTCGCGCCGAATTCGGCGTCACCGTCACGCTTGGCTACAACGGTCCTGGCAACAATCCGCTGATGATCAAGCGGGTGATCGACATGATGTCGGCCGGCGCTTTCACGCCGCAGGTGTCATCGACTATGCCACTTTCCGAGGCCGCCGAGGCGCATCGGCTGATCCAGTCGGGGAATGTCACGCGCGGTCGGCTTGTTCTGACCATCTAATCAGCCCGGCCGAACTTCATCCGTCGCCATCGGATAGTGAAGATTGCCGCCCTCGTAGGGTGGGAATTTCTCGAAATCGGCTCGCAATTCCAGCCGCGCCGGCGATGCGAGCGCAGCCGTCAGTGCATCCGCGCTGTCGAACATCACGCGATTGCGCTGCATATGATTGGCGCGCTGCCAAGGCAGGCTGCCGCACCAGTCGACGCGCGTGAGAATTTCGATGGCACGAATACCGGGGAAGCGACGCATGACCGGTGGATGACTGGCGATATAGTTCGAAAGCCACAGATTGGTGTCCGCGGCAGGACCGGGATAGTGCACGACAAAACTGCAGGGCACGCCTGACGGCCCCGGCTTGACGATGGGATCATCGACCGGAAAAGGCCTGACATAGAAAACCTGCTGACGGACTTCCGCCTCGCCGACCTCGCCGAGCAGCCCGGGACCGACCAGAGCCTGCAGCGGCCCTCCTGCAGTGACCGCAGCCTCCAGAACCGGCAATTCGGCGAAATACAATTGCAGCGACAGCGGCGGCGGCGGACCATCATCGATGAATCTGTCGCGGGTGGTTTCCGGCGTAAAAATCAACGCCCGCTCAAGGCCGGGGACAGAAGCGAGCAGCGTCCTGAGGTGGGGCAACGCGCTGTCTGCCAGGTGCATCAACTGGCCTGGACGATTCTCGAAAGACAGGAAATAAGCGAAGGGCATCAGCGTCTTAACCACACATTCTGAATCAGTTTCATAGATTGGCGCATGGAGGTTCTGCGCCGTCTCGCAACAAAGTCGCTGCTTGCTCCACATTAGTTTCAAGCTTAAAGCAATTTGTCAATCGACATGGCCGACGCCATCGTTCACTCCGACGTGACACTATGGTCGCGATCGCCATCTTGTTCACCCATCGCTCACATAACTATCATTATGAATTGAAGAGCGAATTGCGCGATAGAAGAGTATGTCTGAAAGAATCGGAGCCGTGGCCAAACACGTGGGCATCATCAACTCCCGCACGAAAGGGAAAGCGCACATCGCCTCCGGGCTTGTGCTGGCGAGTTTCATCGTCACGCATTTCCTCAATCACAGCCTCGGCCTGATTTCCGTCGATGCGATGGAGGCAGGACGCCACGTCTTCAATCTCTTCTGGCGCAGCTGGCTGGGCACGACACTGCTCTACGGCGCGCTTCTCGTCCACTTTCTTCTGGCACTCGATGCCGTCCACCGCCGGCACAGCCTGTCGATGCCGACGGGAGAACTGGTCAAGATCATCTTCGGCCTTTCCGTGCCCTTCCTGATCCTCGGCCATGTCGTCGGCACGCGCGTCGAATATATGATGACCGGCTATGACAAGAGCTATCCGGAAGTGCTGCGGGCCCTCTGGTCTTCCGCTTTCTCCGCCACACTTCAAATCACCGCCGCAATTGTCGTCTGGACGCATGGCTGCCTCGGCTTCTGGTTCTGGCTGAGGGGCCGCGGCTGGTTCCCTCGCTGGGCGCCATTCCTGCTCGTGTTCGCCGTCGTGGTCCCCGTTCTGGCGCTGATGGGCTTTGTCAATGCGGCCCGGGAAGTGTCGTCCCTGCCGCCGGAACCTGGCCGCTATATGCGCGACCCGGCCATCCTCGCCAATGCCCGCGTGCTGATTTTCGCCGGCCTGTTCGCGACGATCTTCGGCACGCTGCTGGCCAAGGTGCTGCCGCAGGTGGGCCGTGTCCAGGTCCGCTACCAGGGTGGCAGGTCCATCATCGTCAATCCCGGCTTCAGCGTGCTCGAGGCGAGCCGCGCCGCCGGCATTCCGCATGTCTCGGTCTGTGGCGGGCGCGGACGTTGTTCGACCTGCCGCGTCCGAATCCTCGAAGGCCTGGAAGACCTGCCGCCACCGGGAGAGCGGGAACGCGCCACGCTCGCCAAGATCCGTGCGCCGCGCGACGTGCGGCTTGCCTGCCAGCTCCACCCCCGCCGCGATGTCACCATAGCGCCGCTGCTCGATGCCGCTGCCCTTGCCCAGGCCAACTTGCTGCAGCCCGAGACCGGTGCTTCGAGCGGCCAGGAGCGGCAGGTGGTGGCACTGTTCTGCGACCTGCGCGGCTTCACCCGGCTTGCCGAACAGAAGCTGCCTTATGATGTCGTCTTCCTGCTCAACCGCTACTTCGCCATGGTGGGAGAAGCCGTGGAAGCCAATGGCGGCGTGGTCGACAAGTTCATCGGCGATGGCGCCATCTCGCTGTTCGGGCTGGCCACGGATTTCGACGAAGCCTGCCGGCAAGCGCTCACTGCCACCGTGCGGCTCGCGACAGGAATGAAAACGTTGAACGAGTCTTTTCAGGGTGAACTCGATGCTCCGCTCAGGATCGCCATGGGCCTGCATGGCGGCCCGGCGATCATCGGCCGCATCGGCTACGGCAAGGCCAGCGCGCTGACGGCGGTCGGCGATACGATCAACACGGCAAGCCGGCTGGAAGGCCTTGCCAAACAGCACGATGTCGAACTGGCGGTCTCCGCCCGTATCGCCGAAACCGCCGGCCTGTGGTTCTCCGAGGACGCAAGCCAGGAATTGATGATCCGCGGCCGTTCCGCCACGCTGGAGACGCTTATGATCCCGCATGCGGCTGATATCGAGCGTTTCCTCAAGGTCAGTGCTTGACCGCCAGCGCCTGCAACACACTACTGCCAGGCCAAAGACTGCGACACTGGCAAAATCTTCGTAGGCTTGGAGCATGTCGCCTGAAAGTGGGGACCGATTTCAGGATAACGACATGCTCAAAAACAAAGATGTAGAGCGCGGTTCTGATTTCATCAGAACGCAAAGCGCTCTAGCGATCAGTCGCAATCACCAGGAAAGCGCAGGCGTCGACACGCTCTGATCCCAGAGCGTCAGCTCCGCGTCGCTCAGAATCGCGAGCGTCACGGAAAGCCCCGCCATATCCAATGATGTCACATAGGTGCCCACAAGAGAACGCGCGACGACGATGTTTTCAGCTTCGAAATGACGTCGCGCAATACCATAGGCAAGATAGAGTTCCGGCGATGGCGTGCCGCCGAAGCCGTTGATGAACAGCAGCGGATTGCCGTCCGGGATGGTGCCGAAATCCGCAAGGATCGTCCGGCAAAGCGACGCCACGATCTCCGTGGCGCTGCTGAACAGCTCCCGCGCCCGGCCTGGTTCACCATGAATGCCGACACCGACCTCCATTTCATTCTCGCCGAGCACGAACGTCTCGCGACGTGTATTGGGCACTGCCACACCGCGCAGCGCCACACCCATGCTGCGAATGCGGGCATCAAGCCCATCGCCCAAGGCTTTGAGCGCCCCTAGCCCGGCGCTGTTCTCGGCAGCGGCGCCGATCAGTTTCTCGACGATCAGCGTGCCGGCCACACCGCGGCGCCCCTGACTGCGGCTGCCATGGGCGACATCGTCCCTGACCACCACCATTTCGATGGCGTGGCGCGCGGCCGCCATTTCGGCCGCCATCTCGAAATTCATCACGTCGCCGTCATAGTTCTTGACGATCAGAAGGCAGCCGGCACCGGTATCCATCTCCTCGATCGCCGCGACGATCTGGTCCGGCGTCGGCGAGGTGAAGATATGGCCGGTACAAGCCGCATCGAGCATGCCCGGACCGACGAAGCCGACATGCAGCGGTTCATGCCCGGCACCGCCGCCGGAAATGATCGCGACTTTGCCGGAAACGAGATCGCCGCGGCGGATGAATTTGCGGTCGCGGCCGAACACAAGCTGGCGCTCATGGGCGCGCACGAAGCCATCCAGGCTTTCCGCCACCATGTTCTCCACCGCGTTGATGAATTTCTTCATTCGGCTCTCCCCGCGGATATCTTAGAGCGCGCCTCCTCCGCCATCAACTCCCGCTACTCCTCGCCCGACGTCAACGCGGCGATCTTCTGGATGAATTCTGCGACCGCTTCGTCGAACTTGCGGTTCTTCTTCTCGTCGCCAAGGTCAGGCACCGTCAACGTCAACTGGCGGCTTCCATCGCTGCCGCGCAGGTCGGGCAGCTTACCGGGATGGGCAAGCTGGTAGGCTTCAAGGAAGCGCTGCTGTTCGGCGGGGCTGAAATGGCAAACGCGAAAGATGGTTTCGAGATGCCGTGAGGGCAAAGGCGTGGCATAGGCCGGGCTGGTGACCTGGGTAACGAAGCTGCGATGCTTGCCGAGCGCCGTCGCCAGCCGCTGCCGCGTGCCGGACGGACGGTTGTCGATAATGCCCGACAGCATGGTCTTGTAGACGATGATCGCATCGTCGTCGGCCGTCTCACGCGCCATTCTTGCCCTCACTCCCATTCGCGTTGAGCCCCGCGATCTCCAGGCTTATCGGAACCAGGCGCGCAGACGCCATCGAGAAATTCCTAAAACCACAGGCGAGCAGCCGCGCCGAAAAATTCGCATCTCCAGCGATATCGCCGCAAACGCTGACTGGAATACCCATGTCACCGGCCGCAGAGACAGCAAGTCTCAGCAGCCGGAACAGCGCCTCGCTTGCTTCCCCATGCAAGGGGGCCACGAGCGGATTGTCGCGCGCGGCGGCGGCAAGGTATTGCGCCAGATCATTCGTGCCGAAGGAGAAGAAGGCCGCCTCGCCGAAAAGATCGAGCGTCAACGCCGCCGCCGGCACCTCGACCATGATGCCAACAGGCGGAATTCCATAGGCCATGCCGCGACGGCCGAGATTGGCGGCCTCCTCGTCGAAGATCGCGCGCATTGCCTGGAGTTCCGACGGCACCGTCACCATGGGCAGCATGGCACGGAGGTTCCCAGCCGCGCCGGCGCGCATCAGCGCCCGGGCCTGTGTACGGGCCACTTCCGGTCGTGCCAGCAGCAAGCGCGTGCCACGGACACCGAGGAAAGAGGTATCTTCCGCACCACCAAGACCGCGCATCGCCTTGTCGCCGCCGAGGTCGAACATGCGGATCGTCACCGGCTTTTCACCGGCCCAGTCGAGAATCCGGCGATAGGCCTCGCATTGCCGCTCTTCGTCGATCACATCGGCCGGTGTCGACATCATGAATTCCGTGCGCACCAAGCCGATGCCGTTCACCGCCGCCGGATCAAAGCAGTCGATATCGGCTATGTCATTGACATTGAGCCAGAGGCCGATAGACGCGCCATCGGCCGTGCGCAAAGCACCGCCGGCAGGGGCAGCATAGTCGGCATCGGCCTGAGCAGGTGGCGCGATCGGCACGGCGTCGGCGCTCGGATTGACGACCGCACGGCCCGTCGTGCCATCAAGCAGGATCGTTTCGCCCTGCTCCGCCGACAATCCGCGCAACCCCACCGCCATCGGCACCGATTTCGCCCGGGCGAGCAGCGCCACATGGCTGACCGCGCTACCACCAGTCAGCGCCACGCCGCCGCCCTTGGTCCAGTCATGGGCGAGAAACAGGCTGGGCGCGATATCCCGGGCAACGAAGATCGTCCCTTGCGGAAAATCAGCCACCGGCCGACCGGTCAGCACGGCCAGAACCCGGTTCTTGATATCGACAACATCGGCGGCGCGCGCCGAAAACACGTCGTCGCCGGAAGATTCGATATCGGCGATATAAGCATCGAGCCCACCCGCCCAGGCGAGCGCCGCACTGTCGCCGGCGGCGACGCGTAGCATCGCCAGTTCGAGGATTTCTTCGTCGAGCAGCATTTCGATCTGAAAGTCGAGGATTTCCGCACTCTCGACATCCGAACGGCTGATCAGCGCTTCGAGTTCGGCGATCGCCACGCCGACGGCAGCCGTGAGATTCTGCCGCTCGATGGCGACGCTGACCTGGGGTGGATACGGCTCCGCCCGGTCGACGGCTATATGCGCCGGGCCGCAGGCAATGCCGGCGGAAGCCGCCTGCCCTTCGACCTCATGTGGGGCGGGCATGTTTCTTTTCCTCATCGAAATTGCGGGCGACCAGGCCCCTCAACGCCTCGATCGCCTCTTCGGCCCGCATGCCCTCGGCCCGGATCTTGAGCCGCGCCCCGCGCCTGATCTTGGCGCCCATGATCTTGACAATGCTCTTGCCGTTCAGCCAGACGCCGCTGCCATTGACCTCGATCTCGATATGGCAGGGAAAACTCTTGGCGAGCCGCGTGAAGGTGACGGCAGGGCGGGCATGCAGGCCGATCCGGTGGGTGACCTCGATCTCCGCCTGCCACCGGGTCGCCGACCGTTCCAGATTTTGCCGCTCGCTCGAACCAGTCATCAGGGCGACAACTCTTCAGCCGTGGCGACGACTTTGGCCAATGAGGCGCCGCCCGACGCTTCGGCTGCCGCGATCACCGAACCCTCGACAAGCGGCGCATTGCAGATGGTGACGCGCGAAGAACGCGGATGGCCGAGCATCTCGATCGCCATTTCGCTATTGGTCTCGGCGCCGCCGAGGTCGACGAAGACAGCAACGCCCGCTTCCGACCAGGCCGCCTCGATCGCGGCCAAAATCCCGGCCGTGTCGGTACCGAGCCCGCCCTCCGGATTGCCACCCGACCAGGCGAGGGGCACGCAATCGCCGACCATCTGCCGCACCATGTCGGCAGTTCCTTTCGCCACCAGCGGCGAATGCGACACGATGACGATCCCGACATTGGCGGCTGGCGCGGTCATTGCAGATGATACTCCCTGAGATATTCGCATATGGCCACGGTGAGCCGGGCACAGCTGAACGCACCCGGATCGACATGGCCGATCGACCGCTCGCCGAGGAAAGACGCCCGCCCGCGCCGCGCCTGCATGGCCTTCGTCGCCCAGGCCGCCGTCTCGGCGCGCGCGGCGATCCCGCTCAGCGCGGCACGGCTTACCACCTCGGCATGGACGGGGTAAAGCACGTCGAGCAGCGTCTTATCGCCCGGGCCGGATCGGCCACGCCGTGCCACCGCGGCGATGGCTTTCTCCAGCGCCGAGCCAAAATCCTGACTTTCGTCGACGGCAAGCGCCCGGCCAAGCTCGATCATCAGCGTGCCATAGAGCGGCCCGGCGGCACCGCCGATGCTCATCACCAGCGTCATGCCGATTTTTTCCAGCGCTTCGGGCAGCGGATAGCCAGCCAGTTCCGGACAGGCCGCGACCAGAGCCTCGAAGCCGCGCAGCATGTTGGTGCCGTGGTCGCCATCGCCGATGGCGCTATCGAGCCGGGAAAGTTCGTCGGACCGGCGCGCGATTTCCTCGCGGCAGATCCGTATCAGACCGGAAATATGCACGCTGTCGAGATGCATCTCCCCCTCCCCGATCCCGCTTCCTATTCCCTTATCCAAGCCCGGCCGCCACCTCGAACACACCGGCGACGGCCACAGCCCCCGGATCGGCAATGCCGGCCAGATTGCTCTCGCTGACATAGGAGGCGCGGCCCGCTTTCGCCTTGGTCATCGCCTTCGTCGCTTCCGCACCGGCCCGCGCAGCCTTGGCCGCCACGACAATGCCGTCACCCGCCAAGGCGCGAAGCCCCGGATCAAGTGCGTCGATCATGGTACGCGCACCCGGCATCGCCCCGCCATAGAAGACCATACGATCGAGCCCCGCAAGCAGGGCAGACGGCAAATCGGCCTTTTCCTGCAAGGCTTTGCCGGCAGCAGTGAAGAAAATCGACAGCAACACGCCGCTCGATCCGCCCATACTGGTGCCGAGGATAGCGCCGATGGAGCCAAGTGTAGCCGCTGTATCCGCAAGCGGCAGGCTACCAAGTTTCGCCTGGATCGACCGGGCACCGGTGGCCACCGTCGATCCGGTGTCGCCATCGCCGGCACGAGCATCGAGCCGATTGAGTTCGGCTTCCTGCGCGACGAGGAAATCACAGACCTTCAACAGGAAGGTCTCCGTTACGGCATGGCTGCTCGCCGCATGCATCGCATCGGCCGGCGCCTTCGGCGCGGCAATGACCTGGATCGCATGCTTCTCCGTCGCCGGTATCCAGGCGCGTGGTGCCACGGCTGCTTGCAGCGCCTTGCTCCGCGCCGCATCAAGCTTGATCAGCGACAGCGAAAAGCCGTTCATGTTGAGCGCCGTCATCAGTGGCGCCGGGCCGATGATCAGTTTCACCCGAGCCGCCAGCGACGAGGCCAGCACGACATGGGCGATCAGGCTCAATTCCAGCGGCGGCACCGCACCGAGATTGTTGATCAGTAAAGCATAGTCACCATCCGGTGAAAGCCGGGCGGACAGCCGCTCCGCCATTGTCGCCACCAGCGCCGAGGCTTGCTGAAGCGCGATGCGCTCGACGCCCGGTTCGCCATGGATGCCGAGGCCGAGTTCGCCTTCCTCCGGTCCGAGATGCTCTTCGTGATCGCGACCGGGAATGGAGCAGGACGACAGCGAGACACCGAGCGAGACGATGTCCGCTGCCGCTGCCCGCGCCGCCATAGATACGGCGGCGAGGTCTTCACCCTTCTCTGCGAGATAGCCGGCGATCTTGTGAATGAAGAGCGTGCCCGCCACCCCCCGCGGCTGGACGATGTCCGGCAGCGCGATGTCATCGGCGACGATCACCATTTCCACCGCAAAGCCTTCGGCCCGAGCCTTCTCCGCGGCGAGGCCGAAATTCAGCCGGTCACCTGTATAGTTCTTGACGATCAGCAGGCAGCCTTTCGGCCCGGTCACCGCCCGGATCGCCGTCAGCACCGCATCGACGCTCGGTGAGGCAAAAATCTCGCCCGACACCGCCGCTGTCAGCATGCCCTGCCCGACAAAGCCGGCATGCGACGGCTCATGCCCCGCCCCGCCGCCGGAGACCAGCGCCACCTGCGACTTATCCCAGTCGGCGCGCAGGATCACCTTGATGTCCGGATAGCTGTCGAGGCGCGCGAGCCGGCCTTCCGGCGTCGTCGCCAGGAGCCCGTCCAGCGCCTCCGTGACGATGTTTTCCTTGCTGTTGAAGAAATGCTTCATCGAAGTCTTCCCGTCCGTTTGTCTTTTTCGTCCGGCGATGAACGCCGGATGTTCATGCAAATATCGTCAGAGCCGCTGCCCTTCCGCGCTGAAATAGAGCGGGTTCTTGAGCGTTAGGCTGATCCGGTCCCCAGACCGGATGTGCAGATAGGGATCGGCCAATGTCACCAGCTTGTGACTACCCACCTTGATATGCAGATGGTTCTGGTCGCCCAGATGCTCGATCCAGTCGATCTCGGCATTGGCATTGCCGCCGGTGGCGATCTCCAGGTGCTCGCTCCTGGCACCGACGCTTCGCGCGCCGGCCGGAACATGGCCGCCGGGCAGAAGGTCCGCCGGCAGGATGTTGATATGCGGCTGGCCCAATCGCGCGGCGACATGCAGGTTGGCAGGATTGGTATAGATCTCCCGCGGCGTGCCGATCTGCACCAGCTTGCCTTCCGACAGGATGCCGATCCGGTCAGCCATGGTCATTGCCTCGATCTGGTCGTGGGTGACGTAGAGCATGGTCGAGCCGAGCTCTTTCTGGATGCGCTTCAACTCCAGCCGCAGTTCGCCGCGCAGTTTGGCGTCCAGCGACGACAGCGGCTCGTCCATCAGATAGATCGCCGGCCGCCGCACCAGTGCCCGGCCGATGGCCACACGCTGCATCTCGCCGCCTGAGAGCCGGGTCGCCCGGTTTTCCAGCTTATGATCGATCCGCACCATTTTCGCGACTTCGCGAACGCGCATATCGATCTCGGCCTTGGTCGTCTTCCGGGCCGGCGATTTCAGCGGAAACGCCAGGTTCTCGTAGACCGTCAGATGCGGATAGAGGGAATATTGCTGGAAGACGAAGGCGACGTCGCGGCCGGCCGGCGCTTGCGAGCCCATTTCCCGGCCGCCGATGCCGATCGTGCCCTTCTCGGGGTGCTCCAGCCCGGCGATCAGCCTCAGCGTCGTCGTCTTGCCCGCCCCAGTCGGGCCGAGCAGGACGACAAACTCGCCATTGGCGATCGAAAGATTGAGGTTGTCGACCGCAACCTTGTCACCGAATGTCTTGGTGATCCCTCTGAGAACGACGTCAGCCATGGGCCGCTCCTTCATAAAGCGAAGATGGAATGGCGCGACCGGATTTGGCGTCAAACACCGAAAGCATTTCCGTGTTGAGTTCGAGGCCCACCGTCTCGCCGATACGGAAATCGCGATCGGCCGGCAGTCGGGCTTTGACCAGTCCGGTCGGCGTCTCGACCGCGACGATCTGATTGGTGCCGAGATATTCGCTGCCATAGATCGAGCCGCGCAGGGCGGAACTATCGGAGAAGCGGATATGCTCCGGCCGAATGCCAAGCGCCAATTCGCCCGGTGCGACATCGGCATGGATTTCCGGCACGCCGACAGCAATCCCGGCGACGGAAACCGAACGCGCGCCCTTCTGCAAGCCGCTCTGGAAGCGCATGAAATTCATCGGCGGCGAGCCGATGAAATCGGCGACATACATGCTGGCCGGGCGATTGTAGATTTCCTGCGGCGTGCCGAATTGTTCGATGACGCCATGGTTCATCACCGCGATCTTGTCGGCCATCGCCATGGCTTCCAACTGGTCATGGGTGACGTAGACGGTCGTGGCATGGATGCGGTTATGCAGTTCGCGCAGTTCATGCACCATCACGTCGCGGAATTCGGCGTCGAGCGTGCCGAGCGGCTCGTCCATGAGAAAACATTTCGGCCGGCGAACGATTGAGCGCCCCAGGGCGACACGCTGCCGGTCACCGCTTGCCAGCCCTGAAACGGACCGGTTGAGGATATGCGTGATCTGCAGCAGCCGCGCCGTCTCCTCGACCCGCGCCTTGATTTCGGCGCGCGGCACACCCTGCGACAGCAGCGGAAAGCCGATATTCTTGCGCACATTCATATGCGGATAGAGCGCGAAGAGTTGGAAGACGAAGGCGATGTCGCGAGCGCTTGCCCGGTTGAACGTCACATCCTCGCCGCCAAGATAGATCGCGCCGCTGGTCGGCAGTTCGAGGCCGGCAATCATACGGAGCGTCGTGGTCTTGCCACAGCCCGACGGCCCCAGCAGCGCCAGGAACTCGCCGTCATGGACGACAAAGCTCGAGTCCTGCACAGCGACGAAATCGCCGAACTCTTTCCTGAGATTCTGTATCCGGATTTCCGCCATGTCAGTGCTCCGGGAATTTCGACACGATGATGAACATGGCCGTACCGGCAAGCAGCACGATCAGCGAATAGGTGTAAAGCACCAGCGCAGACGGTTGGAACAGCATCAGGAAGCCGAGCGCGATTAGCGCCGTGGCGACGTTCTCCATCGGCCCGCGCCGGAAGAAGAACGGATGCCTGCGCCGGGATTTCGGCGTTGGTTCGGATGTTGTCGTCATTTGCGGACCGCTCCGAAGGTGATGCCGCGCAGCAATTGCTTGCGCAGGAGAATGGTGAAGACGAGGATCGGCACGAGGAAGATGGTGGTGCCGGCGGCCACGGCCGGCCAGTCCTGGCCGCCTTCGCCGATGATCGTCGGGATGAAGGGCGGTGCGGTCTGCGCCTCGCCGGAGGTCAGGAGTGCCGCGAARGCATATTCGTTCCAGGCGAAGATCAGGCAGAAGATCGCTGTTGCCGCAATGCCGGTGGTCGCCTGGGGCAGCACGACTTTCCAGAAGGCCTGCAGCCGTGAATAGCCGTCGACCATTGCTGCTTCCTCATATTCCCGCGGGATTTCGTCGATGAAACCCTTGAGCAGCCAGACGGCAAGCGAGACGTTGACGGCGGTGTAGAGCAGGATCATGCCGACCGCAGTGTCGGACAGCCCCAGCTCGCGATACATGAGATAGATCGGGATCGCCACCGCGATCGGCGGCATCATGCGTGTCGACAGGATGAAGAACAGTAGATCGTCAGCCAGCGGCACCTTGAAGCGCGAGAAACCATAGGCCGACAGCGTGCCGAGGAAAACCGCGAGGAAAGTCGAGCCGAAAGCGATGATCAGCGAATTGATGAAGCGCGGCAGAAAATTCGACGGGCCGGCAATCACCATGTTGCGCTTGCGGGTCACCTGGTCGCAGATGCCCTGCGGCGCGCCCAGCGACTGGATATATTCCGGCGTCTGCCGGGTGCGCGTGGTAAAGAGGTTGCAATAACCTTCCAATGACGGCTGGAACACCAGCTTCGGCGGATAGCTGATCGAATCCGGCGGCGATTTGATACTGGTGAGAAAGATCCAGGCCAGCGGCACGATGGTGATCAGCGCATAGAGGATGACGAGCGTCGCGGCGATGCGCTTGGAGGTCATGCTCGGTTCGACGACCGAATGGGCGGAATTGACGGCGCTCATCTCTGCTTCACCTTGTTAAGGGCCTTGACATAGATGTTAGCGAGGCCAAACACCGCGACGAAGAGGACGATGGCAAAGGCGGAGGCACGGCCGGTTGCCCAGCTCTCGAAGGCCTCGCGCTTGAGCGTGATCGAGGCAACCTCCGTCGTCGAGCCAGGTCCACCACCGGTCAGCAGCGTCACCATGTCGAACATCTTGAAATTCTCGATGCCGCGGAACAGCACCGCCAGCATGATGAAGGGCAGCGCCATCGGCACGGTAATCGACCAAAACTGCCGCCAGGACGAGGCGCGATCCACTTCGGCCGCCTCATAAATATAGTCGGGGATCGAACGCAGCCCGGCGAGGCAGATCAGCATCACATAGGGCGTCCACATCCAGGTATCGACGATGACGATCGCCCAGGGCGCCAGGTCGACATTGCCGAGCATCTGGATGTCGGAGGGCTGCAGGCCGGTGAAGAACGACACGACATAGGCGAACAGCCCGATCTGCGGCTCATAGAGGAAGCGCCAGAAATTGCCGACCACAGCCGGCGACAGCATCATCGGGATAAGGATGATCGTCGTCCAGAAGGCATGGCCGCGGAATTTCCGGTCGATCAGATAGGCAAGCCCAAACCCGATGATCGTCTGCAGCAGGATCGTCCAGAGGACGAAATGCGCCGTCGTCTGCATCGCAGCCCAGATATCGCTGTCGGTGAGCACACGCTCATAGTTGCGCAAGCCCACATTCTGCAGCGGCACATTCGGCCGGTTGGCGCGGTAATTGGTGAAGGACAGATAGATCGCCCAGATGAGCGGAAAGATGTTGATCGCAAGTAGAAGGATGATGGTCGGCGAGATGAACAGCCAGGCGATCGTCCGGTCGGAGAAACCGCGGATCCGGCTCGCCACCGGCTGTGGTGTCGCATGTGCTGCCGCATTGGCAGCCTTGTCGACAATCGAGGGGTTGGAAATGCTCAAGACGTCACCTGATCGTATGGACATGAGGCATCTGGCGACCCGGCCATTGCCGGTCCGGGCCGCCAGGGGAGAGAATAACGCGCAATCCGCGATATTCCAAAGCCGGTTCAAGGCTCAGAGCTTGCCATCGTCCTGGAAGGTTTCGGTCCAGTCCTTCACAAGGCCATCCAGCGCTTCCTTGGCGGTGCCGTTGCCGGCCACGACATAGTTGTGGACGCGCTTCTGCATGGCCTGCAGCAGTGTCGCATAGCTTGGCTCGGCCCAGAAATCCTTGACGATCGCCATGGAGTCGAGGAAGGCTTGGGCATAGGGCTGGCTCTTGGCGAAGTCAGGCGCGTTGACGACCGCTTTCAGGCAAGAATAGCCGCCGAGTTCCCACCACTTCTTCTGCACATCCGGCTGCGCGAACCACTTGATGTATTGAAGAGCAGYGTCACGCTTGTCTGAATAGGAGACCACCGAGATGCCCTGCCCGCCGAGCTGGGCGAAATGCGCCTTCTCCGCCGGGTTGGGGAAGAAGCCGATGCGGTCGCCGCCGACTTTCTCGTCCTTGTAGAGGCCGGGCCAGGTGAAGGCGAAGTTCATCTGCATGGCGACCTGGCCGGATTTGAAAGCGTCGGCCGATTCCACCATGTAGACGTTGGAGCTGCCCGGAGGCGTGCAGCAGTCATAGAGCTTCTTGTAGAATTCCAAACCCTTGACGGCATCGTCGGAATTGACGAAGCCTTGCATGTCATAGGGCTTCTTCGGATTGTCGTACTGGAAACCCCAGTCGTAGAGCACGTTGGTGACGCCCATGGTGATGCCTTCCGAGCCACGCTCGGTATAGATCGAGGCACCATAGACCGTCTTGCCATCGATCTGCCGCTTCTGGAAGAACTCGGCAATCTGCATCAGTTCGTCGTAGGTTTTTGGCGCCGCCAGGTCGTGGCCGTACTTTTCCTTGAATTCCTTCTGCAGTTCCGGCTTTTCGAACCAGTCCTTGCGATAGGTCCAGCCGACCACGTCGCCCATGGCCGGCAGCGCCCAATAGTTCGGCGAGTTCTTCGGCCATTCGGAATAGCCCAGCACCGTCGCCGGCACGAAGTCATCCATCTTGATGCCGTTCTTGTCGAAGAAGTCATTCAGCTTGACGTAATGGCCGTTCTCTGCCGAGCCACCGATCCATTGGCTGTCGCCGATGATCAGGTCGCAGAGCTTGCCATGCGAGTTGAGTTCGTTGAGGAAGCGGTCGGCATAGCTCGTCCACGGGACGAACTCGAATTTCATGTCGATCTTGGTCTTGGCGGTAAAATCCTTGGAGAGTTCCACCAAGGCATTGGCCGGGTCCCATGCGGCCCAGCAAAGCGTCAGCGTTTCCGCCTTCGCCAGGTTCGGCAGCGCCGAAGACATCACGGTCGCGCCAACAATCCCGATCAGGGACTTCCACTTCATCTGCATCCTATCCTCCCAAAAAACGGAGGCAGGCGTCACGCCCCCTCCCCGGTATGCCCCAAACCCGACATGGTCCTCGCTCTACCAATGTTGAGTTATTTGTTTAGTTACTTTCATTTTACTCAACAAGCAAGCAACAATCGTTGCTGCGACGCAGCATTGCGCATGAGAGCTTCTTGGTATCGGAGAAATCATGAATCGGCAGGGCAGAGGGGGGTACGCAACATGCGATTCCCTTGGATAAGGGCGCCATGCCGCATGACGCGGCCCGCTATCCCTCCATGCTCATCGGTATTTCAGCGATAGCGGATGCCGTTGACGAAATAGCGAATGCATTGCCGCATATAGGCGGGCCTGTCGGTGTCACCGGGCCATTCCTCGCCCTGGCCAGTCTTGAGTGCGACGGCGCCGAACATCATGTCCATCAGGATGCCGGCCGCGACCTTCGTGTCCTCGACCGCGATCAGGCCGAGCGCCTTGCCTTCGGTTAGCCAATCGGCCAGCAAAGCCTTCGATTTGTCGCCGCCCTCCTTGCGCACCACCTGCCGCAATTCCGGGAAATGCCGTGACTCGATCAGGGTCATGCGGATAAAGCCGGCGCGCTGCTGTTCCGCCTCCGGACCGATATCGACCAGAAAGACCCGCTCGAGCTGGGTTTCCATCGGCACCTCGGAATCATGCGGCGGAAAGTCGAGCATGCTATGGCGATGTTCTTCCACCATTGCGGCGAAGAGATCGATCTTGCGCGGAAACAAGCGATAAAGCGTGCGCTTGGAGATATGGCAGCCATGGGCGATATCGTCCATCGAGGTCGCGCCATAACCGTTGCGCACGAAGAGATCGAGGGCCAGCCGGACGATTTTCGCCCGCTGCTCCTCGTCCGTGTGAACCTTCGGACGTCCCCTGCCACGTGCGACAATTTTGCCCAAGGTATGGACATCTTCCGGTCCAAATTGTCGCGCTGACTGCTGCATGACCACCCCATTCATTGACGTTCATCAATCGCCTGGACCATATCGGTACTGATGAGTTTCGTAAACATCGTCAACCCGCCAAACATGGACATGCGACGATATGTCAAGGCGCGATGCGGCGAATGCAGATCAGGGCACCGGGGTGAGAACGAGACAATCAGGCGAGCAGCTCGGCCAGCTTACGGCTGGTGCCGTCCTCGTCGAGCGGCGTGTAGACAATGAGCTTGATATCGGGCTGGCTGGTCAGGCTGAGCCCAGTATATTCGAAGGCCATGCGACCCGCTATGGGGTGGTCGATGCGCTTGATGCCGGAAAGCGGGCTCAACACTTCATGTCGCGGCCACCATTGCCGGAATTCGGGACTGGCGCGATGCAGGATACCGATCAGCCGCTCGAAATCCGGGTCGCCGGCATAACGGGCACTGTCGGCGCGAAACATTGCCAGCGAATTGCGCGCCACCGCCTCCCAATCCACCAGCAGCCGACGGTGCGCGGGGTCTGCGAACACCCGATGCATGGTGTTGCGCTCGTCGCGGTCGAGGGTCTCGTAGCCGCCGAACAAAAGGTCTGCGGCCCGGTTCCAGGCGAGCACATCCCATCGGCGGCCGAGCACTTGCGCCGGCTGATGGGTGAGATTGTCGAGCATGCGCCGCAACGGCTCGCCAACCGTCTCCGGCGGCAGGCTTGCCGCGTGTCCTCCCTCCCTGGCGCCGAGCATCAACAGGTGCTGCCGCTCCGTCTCGTCCAGCTTGAGCGCATCGGCCAGCGCCTTCATCACCTGTGGTGACGGCCTCACATCCCGGCCCTGCTCCAGCCAGGTATACCAGGTCGTGCCCACACCCGCGATCATGGCGAGCTCCTCGCGCCGAAGCCCCGGCGTCCGTCTGCGCGAGCCGTCCGGCAGGCCAACTTCGGCCGGCCTCAGCCGCTCGCGACGGGAACGGAGGAAGGCCGCCAATTCGCGGCGGCGGGCTTCGTAGGGATCGAATTTCTGCTCCATAGAGCCAATCATATCAGTATCGATACCAGGATAAAACAGGAACTGTTTGAGTTTTCCGCACCGATCCATTGTGCGCCCGTGCCGGCAACAGAACTGCACACAATCGATATCAAGGAGAATTCAAATGGCATCCCAACATGCGGTCATCTTCGGCGGATCGTCCGGCATCGGCCTCGCCACCGCAGCCACGCTTCTGCAACAGGGACTGACTGTCACCATCATCGGCCGCGACAAGGAAAAGCTGGAGGCCGCAGCACAGTCGCTGCCATCGGGCGTCCGCATGGCCTTCGCCGACGCTGAGAAGCCCGAAGACATCCATCGCGCGTTCGAAAGTGCCGGCCGGTTCGACCATATCGTACTGGCACTCGGCAACGGTTTTGGCGGCGGGGCTTTCGCCACACTCGATATGGCCGATCTGCTCAAGGGCTTCCAGACGAAAGCCGTCGCACATGCGGCAGCCGCGCAAGCCGCCTTGCCCCATCTCAATCATGGCGGCAGCATCACTTTCGTCTCAGCCGTCAGCGCCCAGGCGGCACTGCCGGGCACGGCCGGGCTTGCGGCCGTCAATGCCGCGATCGAGGCCATGGTGCCGGTGCTTGCGGTTGAACTCAAGCCGCTTCGGGTGAATGCGGTTTCGCCTGGGGTCATCGATACCGCATGGTGGAGTTTCATGCCCGATGCTCAGCGCACCGCGACATTCGAAGGCTTCGCCGCCCGCACCCCGGTCGGCCGCGTCGGCCGAGCCGAAGAGATTGCCCAGGCAATTGCCTTCCTGATCGGCAATGGTTTCATGAGCGGGCATGTGCTGACATGCGACGGCGGCGTGCGCCACGGCGCGGCATAGGGCCGGCGCGCGCTCCCGATCTACGTCACGCCTGGGCGTGCTGCAAAATCCTGTTGAGATCGGTCGGCAGGGTGATGATAAAGGTGCTGCCCTTGCCGAGCGCGGACTGGACGTTGATGTCGCCGCCGAGATTGCGCACCAGCGATCGCACAAAAGCCAGCCCGATGCCCTCGCCRGGCTGGTTCTGTTCGCCCGACCGGCGGAAGAGTTCGAAAATCCGGTCGTGATCCTCAGGCGCTATGCCTCGGCCATTGTCGCTGACCGAAATCAGACATTGACCGGGGCCGTCGGGCCGAGCCTCGATGACAATTTCAATTGGGCGATCCGGCGCGCGGTATTTCACGGCATTGTCCAAGAGGTTGCCGAAGACCTGCTCGAACGAAATCTTGTCCGTGACGATCGATTTGACCTTGGCGACGACCTTCACATCGCCGCCGAAGGATGTCACCTGATGCTGGATGCTGTCGACACTGGCCTGCAGGACCGTCTCGACATCGAGTCGTTCGGGTGCCAGCTTCCGCCGGCCGTCGCGGGAAATCTTCAAAATCGCGTTGATAAGGCCATCCATCTTTTTCGTCGACGCGCGGATGAAGCCGATCGCTTCCGGCACATCCTCGCTGACGGCAGTTCGCGCCTGCAGGATCTCGTCCGGGGTCGGCTGGCGTTCATCGGCAAGCACGTAACCGCCGACCTCCTTCAACGCCACATCGAGCTCGCTGAGGAAGCCCATGATGTTGACCAGCGGCGCCCTGAGGTCGTGGGTGATGATATAGGCAAAGCGCTGGATTTCCTGATTGGCGCGGATGAGATCGCGTGTCCGCTCGTTGACGCGCAATTCAAGTCCTTTGTTGAGGATATCGAGCTCCTGGCGCGCATACGACAGGCTCTGGACATACTCGAAAATGACGTAGGCTGCACCACCGACGACAATCAGGATGGCAGCCGCGCCGCCGAGGATGACCCAATAAAGCGTGCCTGCCGCATCGAGCTGATCACGGACGATGATCTGCAGCCGGCCATCGGTATAGGCCAGTGTATCATCCAGAGTGTCGCGGATATCGACCATATAGTTCCGCCCGACATCGGTTTTCATCAATGCCAAAGCGTCGGCCATGTGCCCGCCGCGCGCGAGATCGACGGTCTTCTTCAGTTCGACCATCTTCCCGGCTATGTCGCTGTTCAGCGTCGCGAGCCTGGCCCTGTATTCCGGAAAATTCTGGATGTAGCCGTCAAGCTTCTTCTCTCGTACGGGAATATCGATAACTGCGCCGTCATAAGGCGCCAGGTAGCGCTGGTCGCCTGTCAGCATAAAGCCGCGCTGCCCGGTCTCGGCGTCCTGCACGACACGGAAGAGATCTACGATACCGCTGCGAACGCGGCGCAACGCTAGCGTCTCCTCCGAATAGGTGCTGTTGGCCTTGCTGAGCCAGATCGAGGTGCCGACAATGGTCACCAGCACCACGACACCGAGGGCGAGCATGATCAATGTAAAGCGCAGAAAGGATGCGCTGGATCTCATCCGGGTGCTCCTTGGGGCGAACCATCTTTTTAGACACGGACCAGCAGGAATGAAAGCGCTGTTGAAAAGGCTGTGCGATAATGCACCGAAGTTGAAGCGACCTGCTCTTGGAGAGTGTCGGCCGTTCCGGGAGTTTGACAGTACGCCCTAACGCAGCAGGCCTTGCCCACCGTCCACCCAGACCGGCGCTCCCGTGACATGCCGGGACCGGTCCGAGACCAGGAAAGCGATGACATCGGCGACATCCTCGCTACGGCCGGGCTTGCCGCCGGTGATCGGCACCTGACCCTCCGGCCAATCGACGGGGATTTCCGTCTCCTCCTTGCCGCGAACATGCGTGCTGTCATTGATCTCAGTCTCGATGGCGCCGGGGCAGACGGCGTTGACGCGAATCGAATGCTTGCCGAGTTCGAGCGCCAATTGTTGGACGATCGCGACCTGGGCCGCCTTGGTCGCGGTGTAGGCGGTAGCGCCGGGCGTGGTGAATGTGCGGGTTCCGTTGATCGATGAGACGACGACAATCGCCCCGCCGCCGCCCTTCTTAAGATGCGGAACGGTCAGATGCAGCGTCAGATACGTGCCGCGCAGGTTGACCGCAATGGTCTTGTCCCATTCCTCTGGCCTGAGGTCGTCGATCGGCGCCCATACGCCATTGATGCCGGCATTGGCAACCACGACATCGAGCCGACCATATGCCTTGATCAACGTCTCGACGGCATCATGCATCTGCTTCTCATTCGAAACATCGGCGGCGAGCGACGTTGCTGTTCCACCGGCCTGAACGACGTCGGCGACAGTCCTGTCGTTCTCCTGCGGAGTATGGCCCAGCACGCCAACGCAAAAACCGTTGCGGGCAAGCACCAGCGCCGTCGCTTTGCCGATGCCGGAACCGCCGCCCGTCACCAGCGCCACCTTTGACTCGGTCATTTACAGATCCTCGCCTCGTTGTCCGACACCCAACGACTGCAATGCCCAGTGGTTCCGCCGTCATAGACCTTGTTCGGCCCAACCTTCGCTTCCGCACGCAGCGGCTGGCCTCGACCAAGGACCTAAATAATCGCCCCTGTTGCGCGGCCGGTGTCGGATATCTATTTCAGTCATTGAAAATGTCCCATCAAACGTCTTCAATAGGACGCGAGACCAGCAGGCACCGAAGACGGATAGTGGCGATCGTGAACCAACCCCAGACGAAAAATCTCATCATGCGCATATTGATGTGGCTGTTCGAAATCTTCGCGGCCATCATCCTGATGGTCGACGCGGTGGCGCGGCCGCTTTACCGTCCGCTGCTCAACTGGTTCGCCAGCCTCACCGTGATGCACCGCTTCGAGGCCTGGATCGCGACACTGCCGCGGTTTCTGATCCTGGTGTTCTTTGCCGTACCGTTTATCGTCGCCGAACCGCTGAAAGTGTTTGCCGTCTATCTCATGGCCATCGGCATGGTGGTCAGCGGCGTAGTCCTGATGGCACTCGCCTATCTCGTCAGCTTCCTGATCGTCGAGCGTATCTA
Organism: Rhizobium sp. P2_G2; assembly: GCF_056403555.1. Taxonomy (NCBI): domain Bacteria; kingdom Pseudomonadati; phylum Pseudomonadota; class Alphaproteobacteria; order Hyphomicrobiales; family Rhizobiaceae; genus Rhizobium; species Rhizobium sp. P2_G2. The sequence goes on along the minus strand of NZ_JBFUFF010000009.1, from coordinate 105,151 downwards.
TCATGCCGGCCGGGACAAGCTTCTGACCTATGCCTGGTTCAAATGGGGCATAGATCGCGTCGTTTTCGTGCGCAATCTGTTGTTGGCCGCCCGGGACGCCGCCATGCTTCGCCTCCGTTCATGGTTCCGATTCCGCTCGCCGGAGTGAACCGCTCGCATCTGTTCATTTCTTCGTGAATTGTGTGGAATGCGCGCTCTGCGCCAGGGTGTGCTGCGGGCGTTGCCAGTTGCTTGTGTCCCGCGACAAATCTTGAATCAGCGTGTCAACCGACGTCGCCAAGCGATTCAACAGGTTGGGAAAAGACGTCTTTGAGATGTCGAACGAAGCCGAAAACGCGAATCGAAGGACGCACTTGCTCGTCGCCTGAGCGGCAAGGGGATGGCTGATATGGCGCCTGACGCAGGGTACTTGCAGGCGCCATATCCGACGCAATACGCAATGATAGGGATAGCTCGCATTCCATAAGGAACGGTAAACAGGCACCTCGAACCGTCATCAATCGAGGCCGGCGGCTGCAGCAAAATCTGTGGTGGCATGGTGCACGGTCTTGCAAATTCCCGGCGGCCATCGCATTGCCTGACGGTAGAGACGTCAGCGTTGCCGTGAGGAAATCCGTGGCCAATCATATGTTCGACCGAATCCGCGCCGCCATCCCGTCGCTGGAAAAACCCTTCGCCTTCGTCGGCGACGAGCAGATCCTCTATCGCGACCTGTTGGAGCAATCGGCCGCTTTCGCCGGGGCGCTGAAAGCGCTCGGCGTCGCGCCGGGCGACCGGATCGCGGTGCAGGTGGAAAAGACGCCGGAGGTCATCGCGCTCTACCTCGCCTGCCTGCGCAGCGGTGCCGTACTCTTGCCGCTCAACACCGGCTATACGCTCTCGGAACTGAGCTATTTCTGCGGCGATGCGGAACCTCGCCTGTTCGTCTGCGCCCCAGGCCGGGAAGAAGAAATCCGCGGCATCGCCGCCGGCGCGAAAGTCGAAACACTCGGAGCCGACGGTGGCTCGCTCATCGACCTCGCACAAACTGCGCCACGCACAGACGACGTCGCTCGCGGTCCGGACGATCTCGCCGCGATCCTCTACACCTCCGGCACGACAGGCCGGCCGAAGGGCGCGATGATCACGCATGACAATCTCGCCTCCAATGCCGAGGCGCTGGTCAAACTCTGGCATTTCACGCCGGAAGACGTGCTGATCCATTCACTGCCGATCTTCCACACGCATGGCCTGTTCGTGGCGATCAATGTCACGCTGTTCGCCGGCGCCTCGCTGATCTTCCAGACGCGCTTCGACCCAGCCGAGATCATGGCCGCCATGCCGCATGCCACGGCACTGATGGGCGTGCCGACCTTCTATGTCCGCCTGCTGAGGGAGCCGGACCTGTCGCCGGAAGCGGTGCGGCACATGCGCGTCTTCATTTCCGGTTCGGCGCCGCTGCTGACCGAGACATTCAACGCCTGGCGCGAAAAGACCGGCCACACCATTCTCGAACGCTACGGCATGACCGAAACCAATATGAATACGTCGAACCCCTATGACGGCGATCGCATTGCGGGTACGGTCGGCATGCCGCTGCCCGGCACGGAGATCCGCACCGTCGATCCGGAGACCGGCACTCCGGTCGCGGCTGGCGAGATCGGTATGGTCGAGGTGCGCGGCCCCAATGTCTTCAAGGGCTATTGGCGGATGCCGGAAAAGACCGCGAGCGAATTCCGCCCCGATGGCTTCTTCATTACCGGCGACCTCGGCACGATCGATCAGCGCGGCTATCTGCAGATCGTCGGTCGCGGCAAGGACCTGATCATCGCCGGCGGCTTCAACGTCTATCCCAAGGAGGTCGAGACCGAACTCGACAGCCTGCCAGGCGTCATCGAAAGCGCCGTGATCGGCCTGCCGCATCCCGATCTCGGCGAGGCAGTGGCCGCCGTGATCGTGCGCGCACCCGGCAGCACAATCGACGAAAAGGCTGTTACCGCCGCCCTCGCCGACAAGCTCGCGCGCTACAAGCAACCGCGCTTCACAGCCTTCGTCACCGACCTGCCGCGCAACACGATGGGCAAGGTGCAGAAGAACATGCTGCGCGACACCTATAAGGATGTTTTCAAGGCCTGAGCTGCCTCAAACCTTTCCGGAAAACAGCGCCGAACCGCGCTTTTCCAGGAGTTTGAGCGAGGTATGGTCGAGGATCGAGAGCCCGCCATCGACCACCAGCGTCTGGCCGGTGACGAACGAGGCCTCGTCGCTGGCAAGGAAGGCGACGGCCGCGGCGATCTCCTTTGGCGAGCCCATGCGATTGAGCACGCCGGGCGGCAGTTCCCAGTCGCCGGAAGCCGTGCCGGCCGGGTTTTCCGCCGCATCCATGTCGGTGGCGATCCAGCCGGGGCTGACGCAATTGGCGCGAATACCGTGCGGTGCAGCCTCGACCGCGAGCGACCGCGTCAGCGCCTCCACAGCGGCCTTGGCGACACAATAGAGACCCCAATTGCCGTGCAGGGTCGCTGTCGAAGAAATGTTGACGATTGCTCCGCTGCCACCCGCTTTCATCACCGGCAGCGCGTAGGACGAAGCGAAATAGGTCGAGTCGAGATTGGGGCCGCGCAGCTTGTCCCAGCGCTGGCCGGGGCCGTCCTCGGGGACAATCCCCGATCGCCGCGAACCGACGCCAGCATTGTTGACCAGCACGTCGAGCCGCCCACCCCAATCAGTGACAGCCCCGATCAGCCGCGCCACGTCCGCTTCGACGGCCAGATCACATGGCAGGAACCGCCCCTGCCCGCCCATGGCTCGAATCTCAGTCTCGACGGCGAGCCCCTTGGCCTCGTCACGACCGGCAAAGACCACGCGCGCGCCCTCGCCGACGAAATAGTGCACGATTCCCCGACCGATGCCGGAATTGCCGCCGGTGACCAGCACCACCCTGTCCTTGAACCGCATGATCGAACCTCCTACGCTTCTCTGCCGTTACCATAAGGATAGTTCCGGGCCGTGACCTGGACTATGCTGCGACCGACATCAACGAGGATATCCGATGACCTACGAGCTCTACTACTGGGACGGCATCCAGGGCCGCGGCGAATTCGTGCGATTGGCACTCGAAGAGGCCGGCGCCGGCTATGTCGACATGACCCGCGAAAGCGGCTCAGGACGCGGCACCGGCGCAATGATGAACCTGATGAAGAGCAAAGCCGAGGCGCATATCCCCTTCGCTCCGCCCTTCCTCAGGGATGGCGACCTGATCATCTCGCATGTCGCCAACATCCTGCTCTATCTCGGCCCGAAACTGGGCCTCGCGCCGAAGGACGAGAAGCTGCGCTACATCACCAACGGCCTGCAGCTGACAATCACCGACTTTGTCGCCGAGGTGCATGATACCCATCACCCGATCGCCACGTCGCTTTATTACGAAGACCAGAAGGACGCGGCCAAGGCACGCTCGACCACCTTCATCGAGGAGCGCATCCCGAAATTCCTCGGCTATTTCGAGCGCGTGCTGGAGCAGAACCCATCCGGCCAGAAGCATGTCACCGGCGATGCGCTGACCTATGTCGACCTGTCGCTGTTCCAGATCATCGAGGGCCTGCGCTATGCCTTCCCCAAGGCAATGCGAGGCGCGTCCAAGGATTACCCATTGCTTGTTGCCCTTCACGACAGGGTCAAGGAACGCAAGAACATTGCCGCTTACCTCGCTTCACCGCGGCGACTGGCGTTCAACGAGGATGGAATCTTTCGTCACTATCCGGAACTGGATTCGGACTGAAATCCAGCCACCGGCGCTCCGGCTTGAAAAGTCTCGAAACGCTCCAGCGCCCGCTCGATTGCGGGCTTTAGTCCCTCCCGTCTGTCATCGACGAACCAGGTCCATTTCTGCTGCTGCAATCTGCCGTTCTTGCGGTCCATCTTCAGATCGATGGCAGCGACGATCTCGTCGCCGGCAAGCACCGGCAGCGCGAAATAACCGAGCACGCGTTTGTCGGCCGGCACATAGGCTTCGAAACGGTGCTCATAATTGAACAGCATTTGCAGCCGCTTGCGCTGGATGATCAACGGGTCGAATGGCGAGAGAATATGCACCGTCGCCGGGTTCGGGGATTGGGGCGGCGCATCGAGCAGTTCGGGCGACACCCAATGCGGTACTTTTGCCAATGGATCGACTTGGACAGGCACGAGATCCTTGCGCCGCAAAGCACCATTGATCAGCGGCATCACGTTCGCCTTCCACTTGACGTCGCCATAGCAGATCGAATCGAGGCTGACCACGCCCTGTGATCTGAGCGCCCGGGCGAGCAGATATTTCGCATAATCGGTGTCGCTGGCCGGCTTCGGCCGCTCGGCCCAACCGAAATGCCGGTCGGTCAACTCATAGGTTTTGAGCATGCCGGTGCGCTTGCCGATCACAAGATCGCCGGTGTAGAAGCCGAATTGCAGCGCCCGCTTCGACGGCTTGCGGCTGGCCCAGAGATGCATCTTCTCTTCCAGTACGTCGTCTTCGATGTCGCGGATGGAGAGCGCGCCCTCGTCGCGAATGCGTTTGATCAGCGCCTTGTAATCCTTGGGATCAACTTGGAGATAGCGGCCTGGATCTTTCCGGTACTCCTTCATCGCCGGGATGAAATAGCGATAGTCGGGCGAAGGAACGTAGGCCAGCGCATGCGTCCAATATTCGAACACGGATTTTTCGTTCGATTGCGCCTCTTCCAGATCCTCGCGGCGATAGCGCGGGATGCGGGAATAGAGAATGTGGTGATGACTGCGCTCGATGACGTTGATCGTATCGATCTGCACATAGCCGAGATGCTCGACCGTGCGCCGCACCGCCTCCGGCCCAGCCCCGAACGGCTCCTCGACATCGAGCTTCTGCGCCGCGATCCAGATCGCACGCGCTTTCGAAATCGGCACCGGCAGCGACGTCTTTCCCAATGATCCCTCCGACGGTTCTACGACTCACGGCATATCCACTTGCCAGAGCTACAGGATTGCCTATCGTCCGGACAACTAATGGCAACAGTCGCCACGTCTCCCGCAACGGAACCCTGAAATGGCCAAACGCAGCGCTGGTCTTCTGATCTATCGTCACAGACCGGACGGGCCGGACGTCCTTCTCGTCCATCCCGGCGGTCCGTTCTGGGTGAAGAAGGACGACGGTGCCTGGTCGATCCCGAAGGGCCTGGTGGAAGACGGCGAAGACGAACTGGCCGCCGCCCGGCGCGAGACTCGAGAGGAGATCGGTGTTGCAGTCGATGGCACCTTCAAGCCGCTTGGTGAATATAAGCAGCCGGGCGGCAAGATCGTCGTCGCCTGGGCGGTGGAGGCGGATTTCGATGTCTCGGCCATCGTCAGCAACGTGTTTCAGATGGAGTGGCCGCCAAAGTCCGGGCGCATGCAAGACTTCCCCGAGGTCGATCGCGCCAGCTGGTTCGACCTTACCCAGGCGAGATCGAAAATCCTGAAGGGCCAGGCACTTATCCTCGATGCGCTCGCGCGGCACCTTCATCTTGCGATGCCGTGAAATCCGGCCTTCACGTTAGGTCTGCCTGTTTGCTGCCCCGAATCGTAGTAGGACCTCAGCTTCGCTCTGCCGCCGAAAAAAGGAACCCATCGGGACCGTGGACGCACATTCTGAACTCATCGAACTCTCTGCTGGACCGCTGACGATCGGGCTGGCGCCGGCAATCGGCGGCAGCCTGGCCTATTTCCGGCACGGTGGTATCGATCTGATGCGGCCTTTTTCGCGGGTGGATTTGGAGGCCGGCAATGTGCTGGGCGCGGCCATGTTTCCAATGCTGCCCTATGTCAACCGCATCGCCGGCAACGCATTCGAATTCGGCGGACGGCGATGGGATTTCTCTCCCAACAATCCACCCGACCCGCTGGCCTCGCACGGCGATGGCTGGAAATCCGCATGGCAGGCGCAGCGCGAGGGGAGCGGCGTATTGCTCAGTCTCGACCATATCGCCCCGGAAGAACCCTATTCCTACGACGCGACCCAGCATTTCGAGCTTTCGCCGGATGGCCTCACGATAACGATGCGCATGACCAATCATGGCGGACTCGCCATGCCCTTCGGCTTCGGCCTGCATCCGTGGTTCCCGCGTAGCGCCGGGACAGACCTCGCCTTCCGCTCCAGCCATTTCTTCATGGAAGGCCCTGACCACCTCGTCACCGAAGTGATCGCAACGCCACCCGAACTCGATTTTGCCGCCCACCGTCCGTTGCCGGACACCTGGCACAACAACGACTATGGCGGCTGGGACGGCAAGGCGGAGATCCGTTTTCCGGAAACCGGGCTCGGGCTTGTGATCGAAGCCGATCCGGTCTTCGGGCACCTGATGCTTTACGCTGACCCGACAAAGCCATTCTTCTGCTTGGAGCCGCAAAGCCACGCCCCGGATGCGTTCAACCGCATGAACCGCCGCAGCGGCGATCTATTCGGCGGCCATGTTCTCGAACCGGGCGAAAGCCTGTCCGGCACAGTTGGCTTTCTGCCATTCACTCTCTGACAAGATTGCGCTACGGCCGCAACCAATTCGTCGCATTGACGTTCGACGCCATCCGCTCATATATGAAGGCAAACTACACAGTTTACCTTCATATATGAGCTTGCCGATGGAAGAGCTTTCGACCACAGTGGATGACACGCTGGCATCGCAGCTTGCCGGCGAACTGCATATGCTGATCGGCAAATTCCGGCAGCGGCTGCGCGAACAGGCATCGCTGGGCGATTTGACACGATCGCAGGCCGCAGTTTTGCGCCGCCTCTACCGTGATGGGCCGGCAACGGTGACGGCGCTTGCCAAGGCCGAAAACATGCGGCCGCAATCGATGGGCGCGACCACGGCGGCACTGCAAAGTGCTGGCTTGATCACCGGCGCCCCCGATCCCGACGATGGCCGCCAGACCATCCTGTCATTGACGCCGGACTGCATGGCGTGGATCAGCGACGGCCGCGCCGCCCGCCAGGACTGGCTGCACCGTACGATCCTCACCGAACTTTCCGATGCAGAGCAGCAGCGGGTCATTGACGCCATCGCCCTCCTCAACCGCCTGGCGGACTCGGACCGGAAATGACCCCCATTCACTGCACCATCGGGATTTGACGGACATGTTCAACGGCATGTTCCGCTCCCTCAACAACCGCAATTACCGCATCTGGGCGAGCGGCGCGATCGTCTCCAATATCGGCACCTGGATGCAGCGCACCTCGCAGGACTGGCTGGTCCTGACCGAGCTCACCCATAACAATGCCTCGGCCGTCGGCATCGTCATGGCGCTGCAATTCGGCCCGCAATTCCTCTGCCTGCCACTGACCGGCGTCGCCGCCGACTATTTCGACCGCCGCCGGCTGATCATGGTGACACAAGCGACGATGGCGGGGCTCGCCATCGCCCTCGGCCTGCTGACCGTCAGCGGTCTGGTGCAGCTCTGGCATGTCTACGTCTTCGCATTCCTGTTCGGCTGCACCTCCGCTTTCGATGCACCAGCACGGCAAGTATTCGTCTCCGATCTCGTCGGCGACGGGGATCTACCGAATGCCGTGGCGCTGAACTCCACCTCGTTCAATTCAGCCCGCATGATCGGCCCCGCCGTGGCCGGCATCGTCATCGGCACTGTCGGCACTGGCTGGAGTTTCCTGCTCAACGGTCTTTCCTTTGTCGCCGTCCTGGCCTCGCTCTTCCTTTTGCGCAAGAACGAACTGCATCAAGGCGGCCGGGCGGCCGGGCGTGCGGCAGGCTTCACCGAGGGTTTCCGCTATGTGGCGCACCGCGATGACCTGAGAACGATCCTGATCATGCTGTTTCTGATCGGCACGTTCGGCCTGAATTTCCCGATCTTCATATCAACTATGTCGGTGGTCGTCTTCCATGTCGGGCCAAGCCGGTATGGCGTGCTCTACTCGGTCATGGCAATCGGCACGGTCACTGCCGCCCTCCTCGCTGCCCGGCGGGAAAAGCCTTACATGGCGCTGCTGATGGGCGGCGCACTGCTGTTCGGGTCGGGATGCGCGCTCGCCGCCGTCATGCCGAATTATTACCTCTTCGGCGCCGCCCTCGTCCTGATCGGGATCTCGGCGCTGACACTGACCAATTCCTCCAACGCGCTGATGCAGCTCTCGACGGAGCCATATATGCGCGGCCGCGTCATGGCGATCCGCCTCGCCGTCGCCCTGGGCGGCACGCCGATCGGGGCCCCGATCGTCGGCTGGGTGGCAGACACATACGGCCCGCGCTGGGCACTGTCAGTCGCCGCGGCGGGCGGTTTCGTCGCGGCTCTGGTGGCGCTGCGTTACCTCCTGCGTCATGGCCAGTTTCCGCTTTCGCTTTCGGGCGGACGCCTGCGATTTCATGCCGGCAGCCCGGATCCGCCCGCCGCGCCCGGCGGGTGACGGAAGGCGGAACTTTCCATGAGCGGCACGGTTTCCTCCCCGCATAGGAGGAAGACATGCACAGTTATGAACGCTACCAGAAGAGCCTTGTGCCGGTCGGCGCCATTGTCGTGCGCCTCTATAATTCCGACGGCCAGATCCGCGRCTTCATCCGCGAGGTCGAAGCCGATGAAAGGGAAGCCATCCTGCCAAGCGAAGAGCTGGAAGTGCAGACGGCATTGCGCCTTGCTGAAAACAAGCAGGTCAACGATCCGAATGCGCCAATTTACATCGAGTTACGGGAAGATGTCCGCTGGGATGCGGCCTGGGGCGTGCTGCACTAGCAACCCGCGGAGCGGATCTCCCCGCGGGTGATTTCCGCGGCAAGCCAATAGTTGGCCGCTCCACTTTTACGGTGCCTCGGCGCATTTGCCTTAAAAAATAGACGTTTCAACAACCGCTGCGGTTGACGCCCGGCGGCTTGCCGGTGAAAAATCGTCCAAATCAGCAAGGGAGCGCAGCATGACCAAGGTCACCTACCATATCGTCCAGCACGATGGCGGCTGGGCCTATAAGCTCGGCGACGTCTACTCCGAAGCCTTCGCGACGCATAACGAAGCGATCCGGCGAGCACGCCTCGTCGCGCTCGAACAGCAGGTCGGCGGCGAGCCCACGGAAATCTCCTATCAGGACAAGAACGGCGAATGGCATTATGAACATGCCGATGGCGGCGACCGGCCGGAAGCCGATGTCGAAGATACGCCGGCCTGAGCCATCTGGGAATTGAGCGGTAGAACGGCGGATCGCCTCCGCCGCTCTCGTTTCAAACCTGAAAAATCAGGCAGCGCTCTCGAGCTTGTCCTGCGTCTTCGTCTCGAAATCGCTCGCGTCATGGCGTTCGCGCAGCTGGCTCGAAAGCTCCCCCGACATGCGGTTGACCATGCGGCCGCGCTGGACGGCCGGGCGCTCAAAAATCTGCTCGGCCCAGCGCTGGATATGTTCGTATTCATGAACCGACAGGAAGGTGGCGGAGTCGCCATACTGCCAACCCTTCACCAAGCCGCCATACCAGGGCCAGACCGCCATATCGGCGATCGAATATTCGCTGCCGGCCAGATATTCGGCTTCGGCGAGCCGCTTGTCGAGCACATCGAGCTGGCGCTTGACCTCCATGGAGAAACGGTCGATCGCATATTCATTCTTCATCGGCGCATAGGCATAGAAATGCCCAAAGCCGCCGCCGAGATAGGGCGCGCTGCCCATCTGCCAGAACAGCCAGTTGCGCGCTTCCGTCCGGGCCTTGATCTCGGTGGGGAAGAAAGCGTCGAATTTTTCCGCGAGATACATCAGAATCGAACCCGATTCGAAAACGCGGATCGGTTCGGGGCCGCTATGATCCATCAGCGCCGGGATCTTTGAATTCGGATTGACCCCAACGAAGCCGCTGCCGAACTGCTCGCCATCGCCGATCTTGATCAGCCAGGCGTCATATTCGGCACCGGTATGGCCGGCCGCAAGCAGTTCCTCAAGCATGATCGTGACTTTGACGCCATTCGGCGTGGCCAGCGAATAGAGCTGCAACGGATGGCGGCCGACCGGCAATTCCTTGTCATGCGTCGGACCAGCAATCGGCCGGTTGATATTGGCGAACTGGCCTCCGCTGGCCTTGTTCCAGGTCCAGACTTTCGGGGGGACGTATTCGGATGTCTCGGTCAATGTGATGCTCCTGCGCTTGCAAAACCCGGTGCCGGTGGCGTTCCGGCAAATGTATGGGCTACTGATCATATATAGCAACGACGATCGCCCTACGACAATGTCTGCCGGTCGTCGTCTTCACCTCATCCGGCAATTGTCCCTGTTCGCCTCATAGCAATTCGTTTGCATTTTCGCAGCGAGCCAATAGTCTCGCAACTCGTCAGAGGGGAAACTGGCGGAATAAAAAGGAGCTAAAAATGAGCGTCCAACCATCGATGAAAAACTTCAGACTTGCAGTCCTCACCGGCGCCCTGCTGGCAGCGATCGCCCTTCCGGCCCTCGCCGAAACGGTCATCCACCGTGGCAATGGCGGCGAGCCGCAATCGCTAGACCAGGCGCAAATCTCGATCGATATCGAAGGCTTTATCGTCCGCGACCTCTCGGAGGGCCTGACCGTCTATGACGCCAAGGGCAATGTCATTCCGGGCACAGCGGAAAGCTGGAAGATCTCCGACGACGGTACGGTCTACACGTTCAAGATCCGCGACAACGCCAAATGGTCCGATGGTTCGCCGGTGACGGCGTCCGACTTCGTCTATTCGATGACCCGCCTTCTCGATCCCGCCACGGCGGCCGGCTATGCCAATATCCTCTTCCCGATCAAGAATGCCGAGCCGTTCAATTCGAAAAAGGCAAAGGCCTCCGACCTCGGCCTTAAGGCAGTCAACGACAAGACGCTGGAAATCACGCTCGAACGTCCCACTCCCTATTTCCTCCAGCTGCTGGTCCATTACACCGCGATCCCCGTCAACAAGGCGAGCATCGACAAATATGGCAAGGATTTCACCAAGCCCGGCAAGATGGTCTCCAACGGCGCCTATATGCTGACCGAATATGTCGCCAACGACCACATCACCGCCGTCAAGAACCCCTATTACTGGGATGCGGCGAATGTGAAGATCGACAAGGTGATCTATAACCCTTCGGAGGATCAGTCCGCGACCGAACGCGCCTTCGAGAATGGCGAACTCGACCTCGTCTACAATTATCCTGCCGACCAGCGCGACTTCCTCAAGAAGAAGCTGAGCAACGAGCATGTCTATGCCAGCCCGGCGCTTTCGACTTATTATTATGTGTTCGACGGCCGGCATGAGCCGTTCAGCGACGTGCGCGTGCGCAAGGCGCTGTCCATGGCGGTCGACCGCAATTTCCTGGCCGAGAAGATCTATGGCGGCGCCCAGCTGCCGACCTACAATCTCGTTCCGCCCGGCATTCAGGGCTATACCCAGCCGAAGTCGGAAATCGCCGACATGGACCAGCTTGACCGTGAGGACGCCGCCAAGGCGCTGCTGAAGGAGGCCGGCTATGGCGAGGGCGGCAAGCCGCTCAACATCGACATCCGCTACAACACCAATGAGAACCACAAGAAGGTGGCGATCGCCGTCGCCGATATGTGGAAGGCGATCGGCGCCAATGTCACGACGCAGAACCTCGACGTGAAGGCGCACTACGCCTACCTGCAGGAAGGCGGCAAATTCGACGTCGCCCGTGCCGCCTGGGCCGCCGACTATGCCGACCCCGAGAATTTCCTCACGCTGCTTCTCTCAAGCAACAAGACCTTCAACTACGGTCATTGGAGCGATCCGAAATTCGACGACCTGATGAAGCAATCCTATGCGGAGCGCGATCCGGCCAAGCGGATGAAGATCATGGAACAGGCCGAGGAAATCATGCTCAAGGGCTATTCGGTGACGCCGTTGATGAACTCCGCCAGCCTCTGGCTCGTCAACCACAAGGTCAAGGGTTTCGAGGAAAACACCGTCAACGAACACATGACCAAATACCTCTCGATCGAGTGATCCGTCGGGGCCGTGCCTGCATCCCTCAACGGAGTGGGTGCGGCCCTCTGTCCGCCGCCGGTTGACGGCGGAATATCGGCCTATTCGCATTCGAGGAGGCGCCCATGCTGCGTTTCATTTTCGTGCGGCTTCTTTCCGCCGTGCCGACGATCTTCCTGGTCGTCACCCTCTCCTTCTTCATGGTGCGCATTGCACCCGGCGGGCCGTTCAATCTCGAACGTCCCCTGGAGCCACAGGTGCTCGCCAACCTGAAGGCGGTCTATCATCTCGACCAGCCGCTCTGGGCGCAATATCTCTACTATCTCGGCAATGTCCTGCACGGCGATTTCGGCCCGAGCTATATCTACAAGGACTATACTGTTTCCGAACTCATCCTGCAGGCGCTGCCTTATTCGATCACGCTGGGCTCCTGGGCGCTGACGATCGCTGTTCTCGGCGGCATCGTCATGGGCGTCTATGCGGCGCTGCACCAGAATTCCTGGCCTGATTATCTCCTGATGGCATTCGCCTCGCTCGGCAATACGATCCCGAATTTCGTCGTCGGCCCGATCCTGTCGATGATCTTCGCGGTCTCGCTACGGCTTGTGCCGACCGGCGGCTGGGGCTCTGGCAGCTTCCAAAACCTCGCTTTGCCGGTGATCGTGCTGTCCCTGCCCCAGCTCGCCGTATTCGCGCGACTGACAAGAGGATCGATGATCGAGGCGCTACGCACCGACCATGTGCGCACTGCCCGCGCCTATGGCCTGCCGTTTTCCAGCGTCGTTGGCCGGCATGCGCTGCGCGCCGGCCTGATGCCGGTGATTTCCTATCTCGGCCCGACGGCAGCCCAGGTGCTCACCGGCTCGATCATCGTCGAGACGATTTTTTCGTTGCCCGGCGTCGGCCGCTATTTCGTCCTCGGCGCGCTCAATCGCGATTATACGCTGGTCATGGGAACAGTGGTGCTGATCTCGGTGTTCATTGTCGTGCTGAACCTGTTGGTCGATATCATCTACGCCTTCATCGATCCGAGGGTGCGCTATGAGTGAAAATGCATCCCTGATCCAACCTGAAACACGCCCGCCAACAGAGGCTGGCAAAGGCCGCAGCCTGACCGCACTGGCGCTCATCCGCCTCAAGCGCAACAAGGCGGCCGTCGCGGGCCTGATCGTCCTCTTCCTGGTGACACTGATCTGCTTTTTTGGACCGTATTTCAACCCGCATGGCTATGCCGAAATCTATCCGAGCTATGTCGCCGTCCCACCCAGCCTCTCGCCCTATCCGGAAAAGGATACGCTGGAGTCGGTGATGAAGGATGCTGTCGAGCATGCCCGCCTGAAACTCGACGGTTTCGATGTCAGCGGCTCGACTTACACAGCCAAGATCAGCACCGACAAGAAGATCGACCCGCGTGTGACCCGCTATCTCGACCGGCCCGACGAATTCGACGATGCCAAGCTGGAGATCGCGGCCGACGGCAAGACGGCGGTCGCGACCGGCAAGGTGAACGGCCAATATTTCCTGCTCGGCACCGACCGCAACGGCCGCGACATGCTCGCCCGGATCATGGTCGGCGGGCAGATCTCGCTGCTGGTTGGCATCATGGCCACCATCGTCTCGCTGCTGATCGGCGTCGTCTATGGCGCGATTTCGGGCTATCTCGGCGGCCGCGTCGATAATGTGATGATGCGCTTCGTCGAAATTCTCTATTCGCTGCCCTTCGTTTTCTTCGTCATCATGCTGGTCGTATTTTTCGGCAGGCATATTGTGCTGATCTTCATCGCCATCGGCGCGATCAACTGGCTCGACATGTCCCGCATCGTCCGGGGACAGACGCTGGCGATCAAGCGGCGCGAATTCGTCGGCGCCGCTGTCGCCATGGGCCTCACCGACGGCCAAATCATCCGCCGGCACATCATCCCCAACACGATAGGGCCCGTCGTGGTGTTCGTCACGCTGTTGGTTCCACAGGTCATCCTGCTCGAAAGTTTTCTCTCCTTCCTCGGTCTCGGCGTGCAGGAGCCGCTGACCAGTTGGGGCGTGCTGATCGCTGAGGGCGCAGGCTCCATCGAGGCCAGCCCCTGGCTGCTGCTCTATCCCTCCCTCTTCTTCGTCGTCACCCTCGTCGCGCTGAATTTCATCGGCGACGGCCTTCGCGACGCATTCGACCCGAAGGACCGCTGACATGGGCGATCATGTGCTCAATATCGACAAACTCGACGTCCGCTTCGCCTCCGAGGACGGTGAAGTCCATGCGGTCAAAGGCGTCAGTCTTTCCGTCGCCAAGGGCGAGACACTGGCCATTGTCGGCGAATCCGGCTCCGGCAAGAGCCAGACGATGATGGCAGTCATGGGCCTGCTCGCCACCAATGGCCGCGTCACCGGCTCGGCGCGCTATCGCGGCCAGGAACTGATCGGCCAGYCGGTCAAGGTGCTCAACGACATCCGCGGCGTGAAGATGACGATGATCTTCCAGGAGCCGATGACCTCGCTCGACCCGCTCTACACGATCGGCGACCAGATCGCCGAGCCGATCCGCTATCACCGCAAGGTCTCGAAATCCAAGGCGCGCGAACGCGCCCTCGAACTCCTGAAACTCGTCCACATCCCCGACCCCGAACGCCGGCTCGGCTCCTATCCGCACGAAATGTCCGGCGGGCAGCGCCAGCGCGTGATGATCGCCATGGCGCTCGCCAACGATCCCGAACTGCTGATCGCTGACGAACCGACCACCGCGCTCGACGTCACCATCCAGGCGCAGATCCTCAACCTGCTGAAGGAACTCAAGACCCGGCTGGGCCTCGCCATCGTCTTCATCAGCCACGATCTCGGCATCGTCCGCCGCTTCGCCGATCGTGTCGCCGTGATGCGCCGGGGAGAAGTCGTCGAGACCGGCAAGGCCTCCGAAATCTTCTCCGCCCCGCAGCACGACTATACGAAAATGCTGCTCGCCGCCGAACCGACCGGCCGCAAGGCCGCGCCGCCGGACAGCGCACCGATCCTGCTCGACGGCCGCAACCTGTCGATCCGGTTCAAATATGGCGGCGGCTTTCTCGGCCGGGGCACGCAATATCTGACCGCGGTCGACAAAGTGTCGCTGAAACTGCGCGAAGGCCAGACGATCGGCATTGTCGGCGAATCCGGCTCCGGCAAGTCGACGCTTGGCCGCATCCTGCTCAGACTGTTTGACGGCGACGGCCAGATCCACTTCCGCGGCAAGGACATTTCCAGGGCCGACAAGGCCGAGATGCGACCGCTGCGTAGAGAATTGCAATTGGTCTTCCAGGACCCCTATGGCTCGCTCTCCCCACGCATGACCGCGGGCGAAATCATCACCGAAGGCCTCCTCATTCATGAGCCACAACTGAGCCGCGCCGAGCGCGAACGCCGCGCCGTGGACGCACTCACGGAGGTCGGGCTCGACCCGTCCAGCCGCAACCGCTACCCGCACGAATTCTCCGGCGGCCAGCGCCAGCGCCTGGCCATCGCCCGCGCCATCATCCTGAAACCGAAAGTCCTGGTGCTGGATGAGCCAACCTCGGCGCTCGACCGCTCCGTSCAGAARCAGATCGTCGAACTGCTGCGCRASCTGCAGGCCAGGCACAAGCTCTCCTACCTGTTCATCAGTCACGACCTCGCCGTGGTCCGAGCACTGTCTGACTACATCATGGTGATGAAGAGCGGCAAAGTGGTCGAACAGGGGGATACTGAAGATATTTTCGGCAATCCATGCATGGATTACACGAAGGAACTGATGGCCGCTGCGATGGGGGAATAGCCAAGCCGATGGTTAGCAGCGATATCCTGCCGGGCGATCATGTCCGCGGCCGGCGGCGGACGGGCATGGTGAAACGTTAATTGCGTCAACCGCACGGAGGAGCGTCCAGACATGGAATTCGACGGCAAGAGCATTATCGTCACCGGCGGCAGCCTGGGCATGGGCCGGGCCACGGCCGAACGTTTCGCCAAGGCCGGCGGTCAGGTGCTGATTGTCTCTAACGACAGGGATTCAATCGACAGGGCCGTTGCAGATATCGATGGCAAGGCGGTCGGTTTTGTCGGCGATGTCCGCAATGCAGCCGACATGCAACACGCCGTCGAGGCGGCCGTCTCCGCCCATGGTGGCGTCGACATCCTTGCTTGCTGTGCCGGCATCCAGCGCTATGGCACCGTGGTCGACACGCCCGAAAATGTCTGGGACGACGTGCTCGACATCAATCTCAAGGGCATCTATCTCGCGGCGAAATATGCCATTCCGGAAATGAAGAAGCGTGGCGGCGGCGCCATTGTCGCGATTTCCTCGGTGCAATCCTACGCCTCGCAGGCGGGCGTCGCCGCCTATACGGCCAGCAAAGGCGCGATCAACGCGCTGGTGCGCGCCATGGCGCTCGACCACGCCGCCGACAACATCACCGTCAACGCCGTCTGCCCCGCCTCGATCGACACGCCCATGCTGCGCCGGAGCGCGGACCTCTACAAGGGCGACATGACGCAAGACGAGATGATTGCCCAATGGGGCAAGGGCCACCCGCTCAGCCGCGTCGGCCGGCCGGAGGAAGTGGCTGAACTCGTTGCCTTCCTCGCCAGCGACAAAGCCCGCTTCATCACCGGTGCCGACGTCAAGATCGACGGCGGCGCGATGGCCAAGCTTGGTATCGTGCTGCCAGACTGATCCCACAGCCTGCGAATTCCTGGACATCGTAGCGGCGAATTCGACAATCGTCCGTTTTGTGCTATCCCTGACTCGCAGAAGAACCTCGCCACGACATGCCAAACCGTAGGCGAAGGATGCTCGATCATCGCCTCCTCAGACGGCGAATCAGCAAGCAGGAGGAACAGACAGGATGGCGTCCTACAATCCCCCCATCGACGACATTTCCTTCCTCCTCAACCATGTTCTCGATTTCGACGGCCAGATGCAAGCGCTCCCCGGCTACGAGGACGTGAATGCCGAACTCGTCGTCTCCATCCTCGAAGAAGCCGGCAAGTTCTGCACCGGCGTGCTGGAGCCGCTAAACCGCCCCGGCGATGAAGAGGGTTGCCGCCTGGAAAACGGCATGGTCACGACCCCTAAAGGCGTTGCCGAAGCCTATAAGAGCTTTGCCGAGGCCGGCTGGAGCGGATTGTCCGGCCCTGCCGAATTCGGTGGCCAGGGCCTGCCGCGTGTGCTGCAAATTCTGCTCGACGAGATGCTCTCCTCCGCCAACCTCTCCTTCGGCCTCTATCCGGGCCTGACCCGCGGCGCGGTCGAAGCCATCTATCACCACGCCTCCGATCCGCAGAAACAAACCTATCTGCCGAAGATGATCTCCGGCGAATGGACCGGCGCCATGGCGCTCACCGAAGCCTCTGCCGGCACCGACCTCGGCCTGCTGTCGACCCGCGCCGAACCGATCGGTGACGGCAGCTACAGGATCACTGGCACAAAGATCTTCATTTCCTCCGGTGACCAGGATTTTGGCGGCAACATCATCCATCTGGTGCTCGCCCGCCTCCCCGATGCGCCGAAGGGCGTCAAAGGCATCAGCCTGTTCCTGGTGCCGAAATTCCTCGTTCGCGACGATGGCAGCCTGGGCGCGCGCAACGGCATGTCGGTCGGCGCGCTCGAACACAAGATGGGCATCCACGCGCAGCCGACCTGCGTAATGAATTATGACGGGGCTACCGGCTGGCTGCTCGGCGAGCCCGGGCGCGGCCTCAACGCCATGTTCACGATGATGAATGCCGAGCGCCTGTTCATCGGCATCCAGGGCCTCGGCCTCGCCGAAGCGGCCAACCAGAAGGCCGCGAACTATGCCCGCGAGCGCCTGCAGGGACGCTCCGCCGACGGCGCGCACGGACCGGTGCCGATCATCGAACATGCCGATATCCGCAAGATGCTGATGACCGGCCGCGGCTTCACCGACGCCGCCCGGGCGCTCGCCATCTGGACGGCCATGCAGATCGATATCGCCACGCGCCATCCGGACGGTGAAACACGCAAGGCCGCCGATGGTCTGGTGGCTCTGCTGACCCCGGTGGTCAAGGCCGCCTTCACCGATTTCGGCTTCGAGACAACCGTGCTGGCGCAGCAGGTGTTCGGCGGCCACGGCTATATAAGAGAAACGGGCGCGGAACAGTTTGTCCGCGACGCCCGCATCACCCAGATCTATGAAGGAACAAACGGCGTCCAGGCCATGGACCTGGTTGCGCGCAAGCTGCCGATGGAAAACGGCGACCTGGCCTTCCGCTTCTTTGCGATCGTCAAGGAGGATCTTGCGGCCACGTCCCTGCAGCCCGACGCCGATCCTGTCGCCAGGGCAACGATCGTAGCGCTTGATCGGCTCGAGCGCGCGACGACGCTCATACTCGACCGGCGCGATGACCCGTCTTTTGCCGGCGCTTCCGCCACGGACTATCTCAGGCTTTTCGCGCTCGTCTCTTTCGGTTGGATGTGGTCCAAGATGGCGGCCACTGCCGATGCCGCAGACGAACCACTGAAACAGCAAAAGCTCGCCACGGCACGCTTTTTTGCCGATCGCATGCTGCCGCATGCTGCCGGTATCGAGGCCGCCATAGCCGGCGGCTGCGTCTCGATCATGGCGATGGATGCAGAGCTTTTCTGACGGGCTCCAATTCTATCGCCGGCTGCAGACGGCATGCCAGCGAAGGCCGTCGGGGAGGTAATCCATCGTCACCTTCGCACCGAGCACCGAGGCCACCATGTCGACGGTCACGGTATGGCCGAAGCCTTTGCGATCAGGCGCGACTGTCGGGCCGCTGGTGAATTCCCGCCATTCGATTTCCCAATTCTCGTCTTCAAGCAGACGCCAGACGACGCGTACTCGCCCGATATCATCGGAGAAAGCACCGTATTTCAGGCAATTGGCCGAAAGCTCGTGCATCGCCATTCCCAGAATTTGGGCACAATGCGACGAGAGCCGCAAGGCCGGACCGTCAAGGCTGAGCCGGTCCCCGACCGAGTCATTCAGATAGGACAGTTGCGCCTTGAGAAGCTCGTCGATCTCCACGCCGGCCCAGTCGGTCCGCACCAGCAGATCGTTGCTGGCCGACAGGCCCTGAAGGCGATGGCTGAAGGAGGTGATGAATTCAGGCGAAGCCCCCTGGCGCCCGGTCGTGCGGGCAATGGCCATCACCACGGCGAGGATATTCTTCGTCCGATGGTTGAGTTCCGCCAAGAGAAGGCGCGTATGTTCTTCGGCGACGATCTGGTCGGTGATGTCGATATTGACCCCGGTCATGCCTTGGAAGTGGCCATTCTTGTCGAAGCGCGGATTTGCGGTCGTCCTCATCGTCCGGTATGCGCCATCGGCGCGCTTGTACCGCGCCTCCACAGTAAACGACGTATGTTTGGCCATCGCCTGCCCGAACGGGCCGGACAGTCGGGCGACGTCGTCGGGATGCAGGGTGCTGCTCCAGTCGAAATCAGCGAGGCTCTGATTCTCCACGCCCCAGAACGTCCTGAGGGCGGCGTTCAGGAAGACGCATTTGCCATTCTCATCGCCCAACCAAAGCATGGCAGGCGAGTTCTCGGCCAAAGCCTCGACAAATTCCTCGTGTGTGTCGAGAGATGTCTCGATCATTTCACTGTCCCGGTGGATTGATCCTGACGACTTTATCTCTGTCGAGACAAAGCGATAGCATAGAGCTTGTCGCCCGCGCTAGGGAAATAGAGCCAAATCCCGCCTTAGGCATTTCGCCCGGTCAGCCAGACCTGGATTCGCTGGCACGATCGATGGCCAAGCCGGCCGTCGCAGCCGTCCGGCGGATCCCATGCGACAATCTGCCAGGAACTTTTCACTTTCTCCGCAGTTGAAACAACGCCCGCCTTCACGCGCGCGAAAGGCTGTCCCCGATGTATACCGACTATCCTCTCGCAACCATCCGCATCGCCAGAAGTCCGCTCTACAATCTGCTCAGTTCTTTCCCCATCGCCTGTTTCACCTGCGCGTTGGCAACCGACATCGCCTATTGGCAAACGGCCGAAATGACCTGGACCAATTTCTCGGCCTGGCTGCTCGCCGTCGGGCTGGTGATCGGTGTGCTCGCCTGGATTGTCGAACTCTTCGATCTCATTCTCCATCCCCTGCTGCGGCGAATGGGGGCCGCCTGGCTGCAATTGCTTGGTCATCTTGTGGTGCTCATCTTCGCCGTCTTTAACACGCTGATCCACTCGCGCGATGCCTGGGCATCCGTCGTGCCAGAGGGGCTCGCCCTATCGGCGATCACCGTGGTGCTCATGTTCTTCATCGGCTTGCTCAGCACGACGCTGGTTTTCCGGCGCGTCGTCCAGGCCGTAGGAGTGGTTGAAGAATGACCCGCAGCATCATGTCGTCGAAATCATATCGCCGCGGCATCGCCGCTGTCCTCCTCTGCGCAACCGCCCTCACGCTCGCCGGCTGCAACGACAAGGGCGGTAACCCGAAGGACCAGATCGGTCCCAATCCGAAACTGCCCGATCCGCAGCAATTTCTCGCGCCGCCGATGAACCTGGCCAAGGTCGTGGGCTGGAAGGACGGCGAGAAGCCCGATGTGCCGAAGGACCTGTCGATCACCGCCTTCGCCACGGGCTTCAAGCATCCGCGCTCGATCTACACCTTGCCGAATGGCGACGTGCTGGTGGTCGAATCCGGTGCGCCGCCGGAAGCCTCCGTCAAGCGTCCGAAGGACATCGTCATGGGTTTGATCGAGAGCTATGTCACCTCGACCGGCGCCGATAGCGACCCGCCCGGCAATCGTATCATCCTGCTGCGCGATGCCGACGGCGACGGCAAGCCGGAAGTCCGCGAAACCTTCCTCGACAACCTGCATTCGCCCTTCGGCGTGGCGCTGGTCGGCAATGACTTCTACGTCGCTGATACCGATGCCATCCTCCATTATAGCTACACGGACGGCGCGACGAAGATCACCACGCCGGGCAAAGTGCTGACGCCCCTGCCCGGCGGCCCGATCGACCATCACTGGACCAAGAGCCTCGTCGCCAGCCCCGACGGCAAGCTGCTCTATGTCGGTGTCGGCTCCAACAGCAACATCACCGAGAACGGCATCCAGGCGGAAATGAATCGCGCGGCGATCTGGGAAGTCGATCGCGAAACCGGCCGCTGGCGCCTGTTCGCCACCGGCCTGCGCAACCCCAACGGCCTGACCTTCGAACCGGAAACGAAAACACTCTGGACGGTAGTCAACGAGCGCGACGAACTCGGCCCCGACCTCGTGCCGGATTATATGACTTCGGTGAAGGATGGTGCCTTCTATGGTTGGCCCTACAGTTACTACGGCCAACATGTCGATGCCCGCGTCATGCCTCAGCGCCCGGATCTCGTCGCCAAGGCGATCCCGCCGGATTATGCATTGTCGTCGCATGTCGCGCCGCTCGGCCTGGTCTTCGACACCGGCGACAGCCTGCCGGCGAACTATAAGGGCGGCGCCTTCATCGGTGAGCACGGCAGCTGGGACCGGCCGCAACTCAACGGCTACAAGGTCGTCTTCGTACCCTTCAAGGGCGGCAAGCCGGCCGGCATGGCCCAGGATATCGTCACCGGCTTCCTCGACCAGAAGAACCAGGCCCGCGGCCGTCCCGTCGGCGTCGCGCTCGACAAGTCAGGCGCATTGCTGATCGCCGACGATGTCGGCAATACGATCTGGAAGGTGACGGCAGCCAAGCCGTGAATTTGCTCATCCGCTGACGCGCGCACCAGACGCCTGAGAATGGCGGCAAACCGAGTTCGCCGCCATTCTCATTTCATCGTCGGGCTTCAGGCCAGCATGCGGATATTTGGCTCGCGATCCCAGTAACGCCGCCCGGCTGCCGCGACGAAGGCGCCATCAAGGGTGACGACGCCGGCATCCGGGGTCACGCCTGCCTTGTCGAGCAGCGGCTTCGAACTTTCCGAATAACCGATCGCTTTCAGGTGACCGAAGGCATCCACCACCCATTGCGCGGCCGCACCCTGCTTGAGCAGCACCTTGCATCCCTCTGCCGACAGCAACACCGCCACCGCGTCAAAAATCTGCGACGGCGAGCCGAGGAGCTGGCCATCAGCCTTCTGTATCTTGCCGTCCGACAGCGTCGCCCCACCAACTTTCGGCGCAACAATGAATGGCGTGGCGCCTGCCTTACCAACCGCATCGACCAGCGATTTCAGCACTTTGGCATCGCTGCCGTCAGCGATGAGGATGCCGACTTTGCGACCTTCGATCGTCTCGCGCATGTTTTTCTGGATCGACAGGGCCGGCGACGCGTCCATCTCGATCGGCTCGCGGGCGGCGGGATTTTTCTGTGGCAGATCGATGCCGAGACCATCGGCGATGCGTTTTGCCAGCTCCTCATCGACATTGCGAAGATTGCCGACCGTGCGCAGCCGCACATGCTCCAAGTTGACCTTGGAGAGCTCGAAGACGAAAGCGGATGCGACATGCGCCTGTTCCGACGGCGTCTGTGACTTCCAGAAGAGTCGCGCCTGACTATAGTGATCGGCGAAGAGTTCGGCGCGGATGCGCAGCTTGTCACCCTGTTCTTCCTCGCCGGATTGCCCCGCATAGGTCTGGAAACCGGTGACCGGACATTCGCGCGGGCCGCCATCCTCGCCATGCCCGCCAAGGCTGTTGGGTTCATAGTTGGCGCGGCCCTTTGGCACCATCATCTGCATCTGGCCGTCACGCTGGAAATTCATCACTGGACATTTCGGCGCGTTGATCGGCAGCTGGTGGAAATTGGCAGTGCCGAGGCGAGATTTCTGCGTGTCGAGATAGCTGAACAGCCGGCCTTGCAGCAAGGGATCATTGGTGAAGTCGATGCCGGACACGATATTGGCTGGGCAATAGGCGACCTGCTCGGTCTCTGCGAAGAAATTGTCCGGATTGCGGTCCAGAACCATCCGGCCGACAATCCTAAGCGGCAAGACCTCTTCGGGTATGATCTTGGTCGGATCGAGCACATCATAGGGCTGGCTATTGGCGAATTCCTCATCGAAGAGCTGCAGGCCGAGCTCCCATTCGGGGAAATTCCCGGAGGCAATCGATTCGAACAGGTCGCGGCGATGGAAATCATTGTCGGCTGCCTGCAGCTTGAGCGCCTCTTCCCAGATCGTCGACTGCATGCCGAGCTTTGGCCGCCAATGGAATTTCACGAAGGTCGATTTGCCCTCGGCATTGACGAAGCGGAAGGTGTGGATGCCGAAACCCTGTATCATCCGCAAGGAGCGCGGTATGGCGCGATCCGACATCGCCCACATCAGCATATGCGTGCTTTCCGGCATCAACGACACGAAATCCCAGAATGTGTCATGAGCGCTCGCGGCCTGCGGATAGGCGCGATCCGATTCCATCTTCACCGAATGAACCAGATCCGGAAACTTGATGGCGTCCTGAATGAAGAAGACCGGAATGTTGTTGCCGACCAGATCCCAATTGCCTTCCTTGGTGTAGAATTTCACCGCGAAGCCGCGCACGTCACGTGGTGTGTCGACCGAACCGGCGCCACCGGCAACCGTGGAAAAACGCACGAAGACCGGCGTCTTTTCGCCCTTGCGCTGGAAGAGATCGGCCTTGGTGAGGTCCGATAGCGATTGCGTCAGCTCGAAATAGCCATGCGCGGCGGAGCCACGTGCATGCACGATGCGTTCGGGAATGCGTTCATGGTCGAAATGGAAGATCTTTTCGCGCAGCACGAAATCTTCGAGCAGCGTCGGTCCGCGCTCACCTGAGCGCAGGCTGTTCTGGTTATCCGAGATACGGATGCCCTGGTTGGTGGTCAGGTGCACTTCAGCCTGATGCGGCCCTTTGATCGGAACATGCTGATGAAGTTCACCGCCGCTGCCACGATCGGTGTCGAATTTTGTCTGATCTGCCATGATGGTCTCCGTACCGGATTGTTCGGAGCCTAACGGCAGAGTTGTTTGAAGGTTCCTGTTCGTGGGCCGGAATGCCGGTATCAGCCGAGCCAGATTGCAAGAGCGGGTCTTTGCTGAAAATCTGCCCGTCTGTTTGTAGGTTGCGACCGGGATTGGGCATCAAATCTCATGTTTGGTTCAGATGTCGCCAACAAGAGGCACATGTCGATGAGAAGATATAACGGCGGGCAGCTGGAAAACTCTGGGATGACGATGGAGAGTTCGGCGAGTTCGTTCGATATTTAGACACGGAAACCGACATATTAAGCGTACTTCAGATAAGGCCCGTCAGGTTCGTTGAGGTAAACACGGGCGATCCCCTCCGCTGGATACCATCAAAGCGACGTTTTGAATTCTGGGATTCGGTACGTCAAAATCTTCATGTATCCGCGAAACCGTATCTGGAAGACTATCCAGGCGGTTTTTTCTATGCCGCGTCAGAATGGAAAGGGCGTGATACCGAGCGTGTGATCGTCCTTGAAAAATATCATTGAAGCAGAGCGCGCCCTCCGAGCTTCAGTCCACATTTCAACTGACGACCCTCAGCACGATCTTGCCGCGATTGTGCTCTTCCTCCAGCGTGCGCTGCGCTCTGGCAGCCTCGGCGAGCGGGAAGACGCGCTGCACCTCCACCCGCACCTTACCCGCGTCGATCAGGCCTGCGATCTCGGAAAGCTGCTCACCGCTCGGCTGCGCCATATAGCCCACGACCTGCACACCGTGATCGGCCGCCTTGTCGCGATCCGGCTCACCGAGCGTCGAAACCAGAATGCCGTGCTTGACCAGCATGTCAAAGGAACGCTCGCGCGTCTCGCCGCTGATCAGGTCGAACACCATGTCGACCGGCTCCAACACGTCCTCGAAGCGCTCGGCCTTATAGTCGATCACCTGGTCGGCGCCGAGGCTGCTGGCGAAATCCAAGTCGGCAGCCGAGACGGTGGTCGCCACCCAGGCACCTCTGGCCTTGGCAAACTGTACCGCAAAGTGCCCGACGCCGCCGGCGCCGCCATGGATAAGCACGCGCTGCCCTGCTCGCACCGCGCCATGATCGAAGAGGCCCTGCCAGGCAGTGATGGCCGCAAGCGGAACAGCAGCCGCTTCGGTCATATTGATGCTCTTCGGCTTCAGCGCCAATTCGCTCTCCTGGACGGCAACATATTCCTCGTAGCCGCCATGCTTGACGTCGAGGAAGGCATAGACCTGATCGCCGACCGAGAACTTGCCGACACTGTCGCCAAGCCCCACAACCTCGCCGGCCATGTCACGGCCCGGCACCATCGGCAGGTCCGTCTCCTTGACAGCCGGATAGCCGCCGTTGCGGATCTTCCAGTCGACCGGATTGACGCTCGCCGCATGCACCTTGACCAGCACTTCGCCGGGCTGCGGCTCGGGTCTGTCGATCTCGCGCACCTCAAGAACCTCCGGCCCGCCGAAGGTCCGTATTTGAATCGCTCTCATCTCAATTCTCCTTGGCTCACTGCGAGGCGGTGAGCTTCTGCACATGTTCGAGATGCATTTCGATCGTCGGCAGCGTGTTCTTGGCAAAGCGGCCGAGCCGCTTGTCGTCAGGATTTGAGGAATAGTTCTTGAACAAGGCCACCGCGTCCTGGTGTCCCTTGGTCTGCAGCGCGATATAGGTCTTCTCGAAATCGGCATCGCTGGCTGAGGTCAGCTGCTTCATCGCCGCATCATCCCCGGGCGAAAGCGTATCGGCAGGCGCCGCCATGCCCTCCTTCTTGACGATGGCCGCGAGCCGCTTGCCAGCCTTGGTGTGATCCTTGATCATCATCCGGGCAAAAGCCTTGACGTCCTTTGATTTTGCCTTGTCGAGCGCAAGCTTGGAGGAATCGATCTCGAACTTGCCGGCGCTCGCGACCGTGGAAACGAACATGGTCTTGTCGACCTTCGCCGCAGCCGTATCGGACTGAGCGGTATCCGTGGCGGCCTTGGGCTGCTCGGCGGCCATGCCGACGGCGGGGGCGGCGGCGATAAGCGCAACAGCAGTCAAGGCGGTTGCAAGCTTCCATCTGAAGGCTGGAATTGTCATGGCGATCTCCTCTTGGCGATATGAAGTAACCGCCGAGCGGAAAAATCGTTCCGAAGGTCGATGAAAACTTGCCTGACTTTAGTTATTTCAACGAGCTGAAAGCCTCCTGAAGAGGCCATCGCGAAGGCAGATCGCCGCACCTTCTCGGACAGTCCTGAGGCAGGAAACAACGGCAGTTCCGACCTGCCGCCTAACGCTGGCTGAGCTTGCTGAGGCTCGATGCCGCGACCGCCAGCACGATGATCGTCCCGATCAGGATGTCGCGAACGTAGGAGTCGACGCTCATCTGCGTCAGGCCGTTGTCGAGCACGCCGAGGATCAACACCCCGAACAGCGTGGCGAGCACCCGCGGCTCGCCCTCCTCGCTCATCGTCATGCCGAGAAAGACGGCGGCGATCGCCGACAGCATCAGGCCGCTGCCCTGGGTCGGGTTGGCCGAGGCGACGCGGCTTGCATACATGAGCCCCGCCCCTGCCGCACCCAGGCCGGTCAGGCCGAAGGCCGAGAGCCTCAGGATGCGGACGCGGATGCCGGCCAGCCGTGCCGCCTCGGCATTGCCGCCGATCGCATAGAGTTGTCGTCCATAGACGGTGTGTTCCAGCAGGATCCAGACGACRAATAGCACGATGAGTGCGACGAGCGTCAGATAGGGCAGCGTCACCCATTGATCGCCTGCCTGGAAAAGCGGGATGCCGCCACGGGCAAAGCTCGAAAAACTCTCTGGAATGTCGCGCCCGAAGATCGTCTTGCCGTCGCTGACGAAAAAGGCGAGGCCCGAAAAAATCGTCAGCGTCCCCAGCGTGGCGACGAAAGGCAGGATGCCGACATAGCTGACCAGTACGCCGTTCAAGAGCCCGCCGGCGAGCCCGACCAGCAGCGCCAGAGCCAGTGCAGCCGGCACTGGAAAGCCGGCCTGAAAGGCGAGTGCTGCGACGATACCCGCAAGGCTCGCCATCGAGCCGACCGAGAGATCGAAATCTCCCATGACCATGACGATGGTCATCGTAAACGCAGTTACCGCGAGCATCGAGACCTGCTGCGAAATGTTGAGCCAGTTGCGTAGCGTCATGAACGTGTCGGGGATCGCGATCCAGAAGAACAGGATCACTGCGACGATGCCGATCAGGGTTCCATATCTGCGGATTGCCAGAGCCAAAACGAATTCCTCAAGGGGTGACGGCGGGTTCGCCGAATGAAAGGGTGAGCAACCGCGCCTGCGTCAGGCCTTCGGCCGGCACGATCGCCGTCTGGCGGCCTTCGCGCATGACGAGGATGCGATCGGCCATGCCGATCAGTTCGGGCAGATCGGAAGATGCCAGCACGATGGCGACACCGCTGGCGGCCAGCTCGCGCAGCAGGCTGTGAATATCGAACTTGGCGCCGACATCGACGCCACGGGTCGGTTCGTCGAGCAGCAGCACATAGGGGGCGCCCAGCACCGCCCGGGCAAAGACGACCTTCTGCTGGTTGCCGCCGGACAGCTGCAGCACTGGCTGGCGTGGCCCGACCGATTTCAGCTTCACCCGTTCGGCCAGTTCGCGCGACCGCGCAAGCTCGCGGCGCCGGTTGCGGAACAGGCCGGCGCGGCTGAGTGCGCTGAGATGCGACAGAACCGTATTGTCGGCCACCGAGGCGCGCGGCAACAGCCCTTCGCGGCGCCGTTCGCGCGGCACATAGGAAAAACCCTCGTGCCAGCGCGTTGCCGCATCGCCCGGTTTCAGCCGACGCCCCTTCAGCTCGATGCTTCCACTGGTCACCTTTTCGGCGCCGATCAGCAAGCGCAGAAGCTCGCTCTGACCCGCGCCGGCCAGTCCGGAAACGCCGAGGATCTCACCGGCATGCAGTTCGAAGCCAATGTCCCTGACCGCTGTCGAGCCAAGCCCGGAAACCTTGAGCACGACCTCCGATTGGGCAACCACTTGCCGCACGGGATAGGCCTCGGCCAGCGTGCGGCCGGTCATCATCTCGATGATCGACGCCTTGCTGCAATCTCCTATCGCCTTCGTCGCCACGGTCTCGCCATCGCGCAGGACCGTGACGCGATCGGCAATCCGCATCACCTCGTCCATGCGGTGCGACACGTAGATGATGCCGCGGCCGCTGGCGCGCAGATTGCCGATGACTTTGAACAGCCGTTCGGATTCCTCGCTGGTCAGCGCCGCCGTCGGCTCGTCCATGACATAGAGCCGTGCGGCCTCGCCGCCCTCGTCAAGAAAAGCCGCGGCGATCTTCACCAGCATCTGGTCGCCGACAGTGAGCCGCGCCATTTTGCGCCCCGGATCGATCGTGGAGATGTCGAGCGCCTTGAGTGCCTCCAGAGCACGACGGTTCAGCGCCCGCCAATCGGCCAGGATACCAAGCCGGCGCGGATAAGGCCTGCCGAGAAACAGGTTTTCGGCGACCGACAGTTCCGGGATGATGCTGAGTTCCTGGTGGATGAAGCGCAGGCCGAGCCGCGCCGACTGCGACGGATGACCGATCGTCACCGTCTTGCCGTCCAGCACGATGTCTCCATTGTCGGCTGTCGTGGCGCCCGCGAGAATGCGGATCAGCGTCGATTTGCCGGCGCCGTTTTCGCCCATCAGCGCATGCACTTCGCCGCGCTCGACCGAAAGCGACGCATCCTTGAGGGCCGGCACGCCTGCATAGGCCTTCGCGAGATGGCGGATGTCGAGTAATGGTTCGGTCATGGGCGTTTCAAACAAGACGAAAGGCCCTCTCTGGCCTGCCGGCCATCTCCCCCACAAGGGGGGAGAAGACTTGCGGCGACCCGCTCGACCTAGTTGAGGCATCAGCGATGCGGCTGGGTTAAGCCCCTCCCCCTTGTGGGGAAGGGTTTGGGGCGGGGTCTTTGCGCCATATGGGGCGGGGTCTTCACGCAACCGCGCCCCGGCGATCCATCAATCCTTGGCGTTGGCCGCGGTGATCAGCTTGGTCGGCACGTAAATTACGCTCTGCTTGATCTTCTCGCCGGCGAGGTAGCGCTTGACGGCATCGGCTGTGGTCTTGCCGATGCCCTTGAAATCCTGCGCCATCGAGGCTTCGAAATTTGTGCCCTTGCCGATGGCATCGCGTGCCTGCGGATTGGCGTCGATGCCGGTGATGACAATGCCTTCGTTCTGGCGGCCGGCAGCCTCGATGGCCTGCAATGCGCCGAGCGCCGGCTGGTCCCAGGCCGCCCAGACGGCCGAGATCGAGCCCTTGTCCGGATGGGCGGCGAGGATCGCCTCCATCTTGGCGCGGGAATCGGCAATGCCGCCGTCATCGACCTTGGGCGTGACGCGCTCGATCACCTTGATATCCGGGTTGTTCTTGAAGATCGCATCGGCGATGACGCCGCGTGCCTGCACCGGCGGGAAGGCGTCGAACACGAACATCACGACATTGCCCTTGCCATTGATGCGATTGGTGACATAGGCGGCCGTGTCGGCGGCCATGGAATAGCCGTTCGAGGTGACATTGGTGACCAGAAGCGGGCTCGCGCCGGCATCCATGCCGAACACCGGAATGCCGGCATCCTTGGCGGTCTGCAGGCCGGCGGCGACCTGTGCCGGATCGACATTCATGACGATCGCATCGACCTTCTGGTTGCTGACGTCTTCGAGACGGCTGATGGCAGCAGCCACGTCGCCCTTGGTATCGATGACATTGACGTCCCAGCCATTCGCCTTGGCCTCAGCCTGGAAGGCCTCGACATAGAATTGCGTGCCGGGCTGCGCCAGATAGGGCGTGACCACCGCGATCTTCGCCGCAGCATGGGCCGCACCCGCCATCATCAGCGCCGCAAAAGCACTGGCAAGCACGCCGGCTTTCAATCTGAACGTCATGGAAACCTCCCCCTCAACTTTCGAATTTTTCGAATTCCGGCGGGAGGTTAGCCGAGCTTGACCGGCATTTCAATAGACATGCCTGCCCGTTTGCAAAGGCGATTGTCAGCCTGAAAATGCCCCGCTAAGGATGGCGACGCATTGACGAAATCGGAGGATATCGTGAGCAAACCCATGCTGATCGGCATCGATGTCGGCACGACGGCAGTCAAGGCCGCCCTCTATGATATCGACGGCAATGCAGAGCGCACATTTGCTCGCCCCTACCCCTCCCATCGCCGCCCACCGAACGTGGTAGAACAGGATCCCGATGACTGGATGATACACGTCCAGGCAGCGCTGGCCGAACTCACGGCCGGACTGCAGCCGGAGCAATTGCACGGCATCGGCCTATGCTCCCAGGTCAACACGCATGTTTTCGTCGACGAAAACGGCAACGCGCTGATGCCGGCGATCATCTGGCAGGACGGCCGCTGCGCCGAAGTCGCCGCCGAACTGGACGCCAAGGTTTCCGAGGCTGACAAGATCGGCTGGTGGGGCGCACCGCTGCCCATCGACGCCAGCCACGTCCTGGCTCGGATGGAATGGGTGAAGCGGCACCGTCCCGATATCTGGCGAAAAACGCGATGGGTCATGGCGCCAAAGGATTACTGCATCCTGCAGCTGACCGGCGAGGCGGTCGCCGACCCGATGGCGTCCTTCGGCATCATCGACCAGAGCCTGACCTATATCGACAGCCTTGTCGGACTTGTCGACGGCGCGCGCGAACGCCTCGCCCCACTCCGGCGCTTTGCCGATTCCGCCGGTCGCATCCGCGACGGCCTTCCGGGCGCCGACACGCCGATGGTGACGGGCACGATGGACGCATGGTCCGGCCTGTTCGGCTGCGGTGCACTGCAGGATGGCGACGGCATGTATCTCAGCGGCACCAGTGA
Source organism: Rhizobium sp. P2_G2 (assembly GCF_056403555.1). Taxonomy (NCBI): domain Bacteria; kingdom Pseudomonadati; phylum Pseudomonadota; class Alphaproteobacteria; order Hyphomicrobiales; family Rhizobiaceae; genus Rhizobium; species Rhizobium sp. P2_G2. The sequence continues at coordinate 74,556 of NZ_JBFUFF010000009.1, read as the reverse complement.
AATCCTCGGCATCGTCTCGCAACACAAAATCCCGATCCCCGGCGTCATCGCATTCCCGCGCTGCGAAGACATCACCTTGCATGCCGGACCGACCCAAGCCGGAGGCGCCTCGATCGCCTGGCTCGCCAACCTGTTGTCGAAATCGCCGACAGACCTTTCGGCGCTCGCCGAGACCGTCGATCGCAGCCGGCTTACGCCGATCTTCCTGCCGCATCTCCAGGGCGAGCGGGCGCCGATCTGGAACATCAATACCCGCGCCTCCTTTTCCGGTGTCGATTCCTCGATGGGGCCAGCCGAATTCGCGGTCGCGACGATGGAAGGTGTCGCATTCTCTGTGCGGCTCGCGGTCAACAGCCTGCAACAATCGGCCGACTGCATCCCAAAAGTCTTCAACGCAGCGGGCGGCGGCATGGCCTCCGACATCTGGTGCCAGATCCGCGCCGACATCCTGGGCAAGCCGTTGCGGCGGCTGAAAAACCTCGATGCAGGCGTCCTCGGCGCCGCCGTCCTCGCCGGCACCGGCGCGGGTCTGTTCTCCTCACTGCCAGAGGCGGCTAGCCGGCTGGTGGTCACGGACCGGATGTTCGAACCCGACTCCAGGCTGGCGGACCGCTATGCCTATGGTTACGGCAAATATCTCGAACTCTACCGGCAACTCGAAACGTTCAACGCCGACTTCGTCGCGCGCAAACAGTAGAAAAGCCATTGTAGAGAGCCATCCGGGAAGAGGCGATCCCGCCAGCTTCAATCTGCGTGCCTGCCTGAGGTGTTGATCCCTGACGCCGTCGGCCGAAGCCGCCGGGTTCCCTCGCCTGCCACTTGTCTCTCAATGGTCGAAATAACTCGCCTTGATCATCACGGCGTCATCGAGGTGAATGACGAAATCCGCCTTCTTGTCGCCATTGGTGTCGCCTTCGATCCAGGTGTCGGATTTTCCCTTCACATAGTGGAGCTCGCCGGCTTGGCCGCTGAACGCATCTGCACCGATGAAGTCGAAAGCCTGAACGCCGCCTTTTTTCGAATCCGCATCCCAGCCGGTCAGATCGATATGGTCGACCTTGGTGAAGTCGAAAATCGTGTCGGCCGAGCCGTGTGTCTTGCCGCTATCGCCGGTGTCGAATACGAACGTATCCACCCCGCCATTGCCATAGAGCTGGTCCGTGCCCCCGCCGCCCAGAAGGCTATCGTCACCGTCCATGCCCTCGATCTTGTTGACGCCGGAATTACCGGTGATGTGGTTGGCGAGACTGTTGCCGGTGCCTCCGATGCCGTCCGATCCGGTCAATACCAGGCTCTCGACCTGATCGGTCAGCGTATAGGCGATGCTGCTCTTCACCGTATCCTTGCCGCCGCCCGCCAGTTCGGTGACCGTGTCACCCTGGTTGTCGACAATGTAGGTATCGTTGCCACCGCCGCCGACCATGTGATCGGCGCCGCCGCCGCCATCGAGCGTGTCGTTGCCCGCGCCAGCATCGATCCCTTGGGGATCAGAAACCGAGACTTGCAGCGTGTAGGTCGTGCCAGCGGACATGGTTCCGTTGTTCCAGTCACTCACCCGAATATAATAGGTTCCGGCGCTTACCGTCGTGAAGCTGCCGAAGCTGTCCGTCGACGACGAGGAACCACCGGCTCCATCCAGAACGGAGCCATCATTGAATTGGCTCAGATAGCTGGTCGGATCGGCGCCATAAATCCGCACATTGCTATCGTTGGAGCCACCTGACATGCCGTCTATGTCAAGCGTGATTGTCGACCCTGCGGCTACAGTCAGCTTGTACCAATCGCGCGCATCGCTGTCGGCGGTGCCTGAGATGGTGACATGCGGGTCGGTCGTGGAATTCTCTATATTGGCATTCTCGGTCAGCGCGAAATCACCGGTGATGTCGAGCGCAGTGCCATAATCGTTGTTGCCCGCGCCTGCGGCTTTTGTGACCGCGCCCGTCCCCGTGCCGACCCCCGAGGCGACGGCTGGAACGCCGTCGCCATAGAGCGTATCGGTGCCGTCGTCGCCGTAAACCTTGTCGTTGCTGCCAAGGCCGGCGAGAAAATCGGTACCGCCATTGCCATGCAGCGTGTTGACCTTGTCGCTGCCAACGATGTGGTCATTGCCCGCACCGCCGGCGGCATTCTCGATCTCGACGCCGTTGGCGACCGTGAATCCGCCGCGGATGCCAACGGCGTAGGAAATGCCGCCGCCTGCGATCGAATCATAGTGCAGCGATGCGGGGCGGAGATCGATGACGGCCGAATCCGAACCATTCTGGACAATCGTGTCCCTGCCGCCCATATCCCAGATTCCCTGGAAATAGGTACCTTTCGCATTGGCTGTCGGCAGCACATAGGTGTCGTTGGCGCCGTTGTGATCGGTGTTGGCCCCATACATGCCCTGCATCGCGGCGATGTCGAGCGCCATCGGACTGGCGGCCCCGCCATAATCGAGCGGGTAGGCGCTTCCAAAGGCCTGAGCAAAGCTTCGGTTATAGGCCATGATCGAATCCACACTTTGGTTGAGGCTGAACGCGCCCAACTGACCAAAGGGATCGGTGGTGCCAGGCAGGGCCGCTGAGCCGCCGCCATTGTCGAAAGGATGGGCCAGCCCCATGCCGTGGCCGATCTCATGGATAAGCGTCAGAAAGCCGTCGCCGCCCGGCTGCAGGTTGGTCCATTCGGTCGTATCGGCATTGTATATTCCGGCTCCGTCAATCTGATAGCTGGTGCTTCCGAGGGTCGCCGTCCCACCATCCACATCCCAATGCGCGAGCTCGTTACCGCTGAAAGCTGACGCTGGCGCCTTGAACATGAAGAAATTGGCTTGGCTGGGGTCCGAGACCTGGGTGAAATGGACGTTGGCGACATCGCTCCACGTGCCATAGGCCTTCATCGCCGCATTGATCTCGTCCTGGGTCCAGGCCTTCGCGCTAAAATTTTCGCCAGCTGGAGCGGTGACGGTGCCATCGCCGACAAAGAAGACCTTGATGTTCTTCGGCGAGGTGACGTTCCATTCCACCGTGTCAAGCGGCGACGCCTTATCGATCTGCAGCGTATACTGGCCGCTCGCGCCCACCGTGCCTTCACCCRCGGTGAGTATCGTCGTCGTATCGATCGCCCGGAAGGTGATCCGGCTGACACCAAAACCCCAGTCGCCGGCCTCTGTGATGACGGTGTTGCCATCCGCCGTGCGTGCGTTGACATAGGTCGAATGCAGCGGGTTGTCGCCACTGCCGGAAACGGTCACCGTATAATACTGGCCGACAACGGTCTGGACCGCATAGTAATCGTCGTCGTAACTGGATGCATTCACCGGGCTTGCCTGGCCGGTCACCGAACCGCCGATTTCGAGCGTCGCGGGCGTCGATGCGCTGTTGGGAATGTCTTCCTGATAGGCTGACAGCATATAGTCGCCAGTGGACTTGCCGGAGCCTGAAGCGGCAAGATAGTAGGTTCCCTCTTCCGCAGCAGTGAAATGCAGATACGAGGCGGTTTTGAAATTGTCGCTGCCAATCAGCGGATTGACGATCAAGCCGGCGCCGACATCATCGTTTGAATCGATCAGCTGGCCGTCAGGACCATAAAGCGACAGCAGGGGATTGAAAGATGTGTCGTCATTGGATGCAGCTGATACGAGATTGAACGAATAGCTCTGCCCTGCATCGAGATGGACCTTGATCCAATCACTATCGCCCGATTTCTCGATACTGCTGTGGAATGGCTCACCGTCGACATCCATGGACGCAGTCGTTGTCGAATTTCCAGGTATGTCTGCCATAAATACCTCCACAGATGCACTGCTTCGACATGGAGAACTTGTTTTTGACCCTTATCAAGCCAATTTATACATACGTTATTTACATATTCAATGACAGACGCACGCCTGTTGAGGGCGTTTTTGATGCGCCTCTTTGCTTCTTGCTTCGGAAGATCTTGCCTAAGTCGACACCGGCAAAGCCGAAACCTCAGGTTCGGCAAACGATCGTTACCGGAGAAGATTGCGCCCGCGTTCCGCAATCCTAGAATTTCGACCCGGCGCGCCGTCGAACCAGAGTCCAGCGCTCAAGTTCGAGTTTCGCATCCGGCAAGGCCCGGTGCGGCAGCGACACTGGCTCCGTTGTCTCAATAACACTGGCGACAAGGCTTGCGACCTCAGCTTCAGGGGAATCCGGCCCCATTGCTGCACGCGCAGCATCCAGGAATGCGTCGTCGGATTTTCTTAACCGAAGTGCATGCCGCGGCAAGCCGGCGGCGCGCAGAAGCGTGCTTAGCCATTTGCCATCCCATGAAGGCGCACTTGCATAGAGGTCATGCCCCGAAAGCGTCTCGACCATTTCGGCGGCAAGCACCTCGACGGACACACCTTCTGCAAGCAGGATATCCCGCCCGATCCCGTGAATCCTTTCTGCTTCGGACGACCAGTCGGTCCAATTATCGGCCGGCCGTATCAGGCAGGTTCGCGAGCGGCCATCCTCGAAGACCCACGCCACTTCTATTGGATAACTGTTCCTGGCGAGCGACGATGCTTCGAAGTCCAGGAACACGATCATGAATGCGGCCCCGTCGAAAGCCCGCCGATGTCGCCCGCAAGCTCGATCCAGACGGGCGCGTGGTCACTCGTGTGCTCCCAGCCGCGGACGTGCTTGTCCACCCCGGCTGCAGCGAGATCAGCTGCAACCGCCGGGCTAAGGAGAAAATGATCGATCCTCAGTCCGGCATTGCGCGCGAAAGCGTTCCGAAAATAATCCCAGAATGTGTAGACGCGGGCGTCGCCGTTCAGCGTCCGCAATGCGTCGGTCCAGCCCTGCCCCACCAGATTCCTATAGGCATCCCGCACTTCGATGCGAAACAACCCATCGTCGAGCCAACGCTCCGGTTTATAGACATCGATTTCGGTCGGCATGACGTTGTAATCGCCGGCAAGCACGATGGGCACGCCAAGTTCCAGGAGTTCGGCGGCATAGGCGGTCAGTCGCCGGAACCAGGCCAGTTTGTAGTCAAACTTGGGCCCCGGCCAAGGATTGCCGTTCGGAAGATATAGGCACCCGATGATCATGCCATGCACCGCCGCCTCGATGTATCGGCTGTGCACGTCATCCGGATCGCCAGGCAGATCTTTGCGCGTGAGGATGGGGGGCTCATCTTTGGCCAGGATGGCGACACCGTTCCAGGATTTCTGTCCGTGCCAGATGGCGCCGTACCCGGCCTTCTCGATCGCCGCGATCGGAAACTTTTCGTCCGGAGCCTTCAGTTCCTGAAGACAGACAACATCGGGCGCGGCCTCGGCCAGCCATTTGAGCAGCACGTCGAGCCGGCCATTCACTCCATTGACGTTGTAGGTCGCTATTTTCATATGCTTGCAGCACTCCCGGCAATCGCCCTCACCGCCGCCCGGTCGAGGACATCGCCGTCTCGCGAAACTCGGTAGGAGTAACGCCGTAACTGCGGCGAAAGACTTTGGAAAAATAATTATTGTCGAGCATGCCGACCAGGGCCGCGATTTCCTTGACCGGCAGTTCGCGATTGGTGGTCAGCAGTTTCGCGGCGCGCTTCATCCGCTGCTGCATGACATATTCGGCCGGCGCCAGGCCGGTCAGGTTGGCGAAGCTGCGTGAAAAATGCGCCCGGCTGAGGCCTGCAACCCCAGCAAGCGTGTCCACCTGCAGCGGATTGTCGAGGTGGGTGGACACATATTGCATGGCGCGGTTGATCGCATTTTCGGAGTCGAGCAGTCTTTCCGAGGGGCCGAATGCGCCGTCGTAGAGCGCCATCGTCGCTTCATAGGCGATCGCGGATGCCTCTCCCGGCGTCTCGGCCTTGCCCTGAACCAGGCGCAACACGCAGGATGCCAGTTTGTCGATGCAATTGCTCTTCAGGCGCAGGATCGGACCATGCGCATTCAGCACCGCCTCGTGGATTCTCAGCGCTTCCGTCCCGTTCGTCGATATCCAGAAGAATTCCCATTTGTCCCCCTTCTCGACCCAGTAGCAATGATTGTGCGGCACAAGAACGAGGAAAGATTCCCCCGGGCGAAGCTTGATGATCCGGTTCTCGTATCTCAGCGTCCCCGTCCCGCTGATCGTGTGTTGAAGCACCGTAAACGGCACCTGCCCCCGCAAACGGCCATCCCAGAAATAGTTGGGATCGGATTGCAGGTCATAGCCGGCCGAGGTCGGCATGGCGTGCAGAGGATGCCGCGCACGCGGCACGGAGATGGCTTTCAAGGCGCGTCCGTTTTCGATCAGATTTGAGAGCATAATTTTACTATCGATAGCACAATCATTCTCTTTTCATTGCACGAATTGACGGCATATTCAAATGCAGGCTTAGGGAGAGAGGCAGCCGCTGCCGACGGGAGGCATGGCGCACGATTTCCCTTCTCAGTTCCAAAACCGGATTCGCATAGCGCAAATGCTGCGTTTGCGAAATTTAATGGACGCAAATAGAATGACCTTCAAAATCGCGATCATCGGCGCAGGCAGCGTCGGCTTCACCCGCAAGCTCTTCACCGACATTCTATCCGTGCCGGAATTTCAGGACGTCGAGTTTGCCCTGACCGATATGTCTGAGCACAATCTTTCCCTCATCAGCACGCTGCTCAACAAGATCAAGGATGCGAACGGCCTCAAGGTCAGGATTTCGGCGACGACCGATCGCAAGAAGGCGCTCGAAGGGGCGCGCTACATCCTGTCCTGTGTTCGGGTCGGCGGTCTCGAAGCCTATGCCGACGATATCCGCATCCCGCTTTCCTATGGCATCGACCAATGCGTCGGCGACACGATCTGCGCCGGCGGCATCATGTACGGCCAGCGCAACATCCCGGTGATCCTGGATTTCTGCCGCGATATCAATGCTGTGGCCGAGACCGGCGCGAAATTCCTCAACTATGCCAACCCGATGGCGATGAACACCTGGGCGGCGATCGAATATGGCAAGGTCGACACGATCGGTCTTTGCCACGGCGTCCAGCACGGCGGCGAGCAGATCGAAGAAATCCTCGGCGCCAAGCACGGCGAACTCGATTTCATCTGCTCGGGCATCAACCACCAGACCTGGTATGTCGACATCCGCCTGCGCGGCCGCAAGATCGGCAAGGACGAACTGGTCGCCGCCTTCGAGGCGCATCCGGTGTTCTCCAAGCAGGAAAAGGTGCGCATCGATGTGCTGAAGCGCTTCGGCTTCTATTCGACCGAAAGCAACGGTCATCTCTCCGAATACCTGCCCTGGTATCGCAAGCGGCCGGAAGAGATCACCAAGTGGATCGACATGTCCGACTGGATCCACGGCGAGACCGGCGGCTACCTGCGCTACACGACCGAGAACCGCAACTGGTTCGAGACGGAATTCCCGGAATTCCTCAAGGAAGCCGAAAAGCCGTTCAGCCAGTACAAGCGCTCCAACGAACATGCCAGCCACATTCTCGAAGCACTGGAGACGGGGCGCGTCTATCGCGGCCATTTCAACGTCAAGAACAAGGGCGTGATCACCAACCTGCCGTCGGACGCGATCATCGAATCCCCCGGCTTCGTCGATCGCTTCGGCCTCAACATGAGCGCCGGCATCACCCTACCGGAAGCCTGTGCCGCCACCTGCATCTCCTCGATCAACGTGCAGCGGATGAGCGTGCATGCCGCGATTGCCGGTGATGTCGATCTCCTGAAGCTCTCCATGCTGCATGACCCGCTGGTCGGCGCCATCGCTTCGCCGGATGAGATTTGGCAGATGGTCGATGAAATGCTTGTTGCCCAAGCCAATTGGCTGCCGCAATATGCCGATGCCATTCCGGCTGCGCGCGAGCGGCTGAAGAACCCGAAGGTCAAGACCCGCGAATGGGCGGGTTCGGCGCGCCGCGCGGTGCGTTCGGTCGAGGAACTGAAGGCCGAGAAACTCGCCAAGGCGAGCTGAAGCAGATCGACGGAATACCGCGGACACCTGAGGAGGCTCGTGTCCGCGGTCATATAGGTAGGGAACGGCCGGAATGGACCGGCCACAGAAAGTGGGAGATGAGATGAACAAGAAAGTTGCGATCCGGTCGAGCCTTGTGCTCGCCATCAGCGCGTCCGCGATTGCGATCAGCGCTGCGTCGTCCTTTGCCGAGTCGCCGCCGGAGCCGAAGACTTTTGCCGCACAGGGCAAGATCAAATACGTGCTGCCGACCGACATCCTCGAATTCAAGGCGCTGCCGCAATATCACGAGCCGGACTGGGTGACGGAGAAATTCGTCAAGACCGGCAAGCTGCCGGCCGTCAAGGATCGCCTGCCGAAGGAGCCGATGGTCTTCAAGACCAAGAACATGGTCGATGGCGTCGGCGTCTATGGCGACGTCATGCGCCATGTCATCGGCGGCCGGCCGGAAGGCTGGAACTATGAAGCCGGCCAGACCCAGGGTTGGGGCGGCATCGATATCGGCCTTTCCGAATGCCTGACGCGCACCGCACCGCTCTTCCAGGTCAAGCCCGAAGCGCTCGAGCCGCTGCCGAACCTCGCCAAGAGCTGGGAATGGTCCAAGGACGGCCACAAGCTGACCATGCACCTGATCGAAGGCGCCAAATGGTCCGACGGCGTGCCCTTCACCTCCGAAGACGTGATGTTCTATTGGGACGACAACGTCGTCGACCCGAATGTCAGCCCGCTGAACGGCGCCACACCGGAAACGTTCGGCGCCGGCACGACGCTGAAGAAGATCGACGACTACACCGTCGAATGGACCTTCAAGGAGGCGTTCCCCAAGCAATATATCTATGCGATGGCCTATGGCACCTTCTGCCCCGGCCCGGCGCATATCCTGAAACCCCAGCATCCGAAATATTCGAAGAACACCTACGAGCAGTACAAGAACGCCTTCCCGCCGAACTATCTGGGCTTCCCGACCATGGGCGCCTGGGGCGTGGTGGAATACCGGGCGGACGACATTATCGTGCTGCGCCGCAATCCCTACTATTGGAAGGTCGACGAGAAGGGCAACCAGCTGCCCTATCTCAACGAGTTGGAATACAAGCTCTCGACCTGGGCGGACCGCGACGTGCAGGCCGTGGCTGGCTCGGGCGACTTCTCCAACCTGGAGCAGCCGGAAAACTTCGTCGAGTCGCTCAAGCGCGCGGCCGATCCGAAGGCCCCCGCACGGCTTGCTTTCGGCGCCCGCCTGATCGGCTACAATCTCTATATGAACTTCTCCGCCAACGGCTGGGGCGATCCCGATGCGCGTGGCCAGGCGATCCGCGAACTCGACCGCGATCTTCACTTCCGCAAGGCGGTGACCATGGCGGTCGACCGGGCCAAGCTCGGCCAGTCGCTGGTCAAGGGTCCGTTCACCTCGATCTATCCTGGCGGCCTCGCCTCGGGCAACAACTTCTATGACCGCAAGTCCACGGTCTACTATCCCTTCAACCTGAAGGAAGCGAAGAAGGAGCTCGCTGCGGCCGGCCTGAAGGACACTGACGGCGACGGCATCGTCAACTTCCCCGCCGACAAGGGCGGCAAGGATGTCGAGATCACGCTGCTGGTCAACGGCGACTACACCACCGATAAGAGCCTTGCGGAAGGCGTCGTCGGCCAGATGGAAAAGCTTGGCCTGCGCATCGTCCTCAACACGCTCGACGGCACCAAGCGCGACAATGCCGAATATGCCGGCAAGTTCGACTGGGTGATCCGCCGCCATGACTCCGAGCTCACCTCGACGGTGCAGAACACCGCGGCGCTGGCAGCAACCGGTCCGCAGACAAGCTGGTTCCACCGCGCCGGCAAGGATGACAAGCTCGACCTGATGCCCTTCGAACAGAAGATGGTCGACCTGGTCAGCGCCTTCATCAAGTCGCAAGACCCTGCTGAACGCGCCAAGATCATGAAAGACTACCAGCATGTCTCGACGGAGAACATCAACGGTGTCGGCCTGACCGAATATCCGGGCGCGCTGATCATCAACAAGCGCTTCTCCAACATTCCGCCGGGCACGCCGATCTTCATGTTCAATTGGGCTGAAGACAACATCATCCGTGAACGGGTGTTCGTGCCGAAGGACAAGCAGTCCGATTTCGAACTGCACAAGGACATGCTGGTCGGCCAGCCGGGTGGCAACCCGCTGCAATAACGGTTCTCCCGGGTGGGTCCCGGATGCCTCCTCGGAGGCTCCGGGGCCTGCTTCTCGTATGCCACCTGAAAGGTCGACATGCTGCGCTTTCTTCTCGTGCGGATCGCCTCCGCCATACCGGTCCTCCTGATCCTGAGCGTCGTGACATTCGGGATCATCAAGGCGCCGCCGGGCGACTATAGCGACTATATCCGCTCGCAGTTGATCAACCAGGGCGGCGCCTCGTTCGAGGCGGCGGATGCACAGGCCAAGGCCTATGCTAGGGAACACGGCCTTGATCGGCCCATTCCCGTCCAATATGTCAACTGGATGTGGGGCATCTTCACCCGCGGCGATTTCGGCCAGAGCATGTTCTACAACAAGCCGGTGGCGGATGTGGTGGCCGAGCGATTGCCGCGCACCATCCTGCTCGCGCTCACCTGCCACATCCTCGCGTCGATCTTCGGCATCAGCTTCGGCGTCATCGCCGCGACACGACAATATAGCTGGATCGACCAGTTGATATCGGCAGTTTCCTTCCTCGGAATGACAGTGCCGCGCTTCCTGATGGCGTTGATCATCGTCTATATTCTGGTGTTTCATCTCAATGTCAGCGAAGTCAACAGCTTCTTCTCCGCCAAATACGGCGGCCAGCCCTGGTCTTGGGACAAGTTCGTCAACCTTGTGCAGCATATCTGGCCGGTCGTCGCCATCGCGACCTTCGGCGGACTGGCCTACAATATGCGGGTGATGCGCGGTAACCTGCTCGACACGCTCAACGCCCAATATGTCGAGACGGCGCGCGCCAAGGGCCTGTCGGAGACGAGTGTCGTGCTCAAGCACGCCGTGCCGAATGCGCTGCATCCGCTGGTCATGTATCAGGGCGTGGTGCTGCCCTATATGCTGACCGGCGAGATCGAGACCGCGATCATCTTCGCCCTGCCGACCGTCGGCCCCGCAATCGTCGGCTCGATGCATGTCGGCGACGTCTATGTGACCGCGACATTCATGATGGTGCTGTCGGCGACGCTGATCGTCGGCAATATCATCGCCGACATGCTGCTCGTGGCCCTTGACCCACGCATCCGACTGGGAGCCAACTGATGACCATGCTGGCACCGCCGGAAAACACATTGAAGCAACCGCTTGCGGAGGCGCATGCGGACCACAAGAACGAGACCTATCTGGCGCTGGTCTGGCGTCGGCTGCGGCGCTCCTGGACGGGCATGTTCGGCCTTGTCCTGGTCGTGCTCCTGCTGATCATGTCGATCTTCGCACCCTTCTTCGCCCCGCTCGACCCGAAGGCCACCGATACCGGGTACGCGCCGCCCGACGGCATCTATTTCACCGGCAAGGACGGCGCCTTTTCTTTCCGGCCGCGCATCTATCCGCTGGCCGAGAGCGAGGATCTCGACCCCGTCACCTTCCAGCCGCTGCTGAAGCCGGATTATGATCACCCAACCGAGCTCGGCTTCTTCGTCGAGGGCGCAGACTATCCGGTGCTGGGCCTCTTCACCTTTAACCGGCATTTCTTCGGCGCGACCAATGGCGATCCGGCGCATTTCCTCGGCACCGACAAATTCGGCCGCGACGTGCTATCGCGCGTCATCTACGGCTCGCGCGTCTCGCTGATGATCGCGCTGACAGTGGTGTTCTTCATCACCGTCATCGGCACCACGGTCGGCATGGTCTCGGGCTATTTCGGCGGCCGGTTCGATGTCTGGATGCAGCGTTTCGTCGAGCTGGTACTCGCCTTTCCACAATTGCCGCTCTACCTGGCGCTCACGTCCTTGATCCCGGTGACGGCGCCGACCAATGTCTTCCTCGCCTTCGTCATCATCCTGCTCTCGGCACTCGGCTGGGCGCAGCTGTCGCGCGAGGTGCGCGGCAAGACGCTGGCGCTCGCCCGTGTCGACTATGTCAAGGCGGCGATGGCGATCGGCGCGAGCGATCGGCGGATCATCTTCCAGCATATTTTCCCCAACGTCATGAGCCATGTGATCGTCGCCGTGACGCTCAACATCCCCAATGTCGTGCTGCTCGAATCCTTCCTCGGATTCCTCGGTTTCGCGGTCAAGCCGCCGCTGATCTCCTGGGGCCTGATGCTGCAGGACACGTCCACCTATTCGGTGATCGGTTCCTATCCCTGGATTCTCGCTCCGGTCGGCGCCGTGCTGCTGACTGTCTTTGCCTTCAACGCGCTGGGCGATGGCCTGCGCGATGCCATCGATCCCTATTGAGGCGCCCATGTCGACGGAAGAATTCGTACCCCCAGAACGGCAGGACAAGATCGGAAGCGCCGAGCCTCCCATCCTCTCGGTCAAGAACCTCGCCGTCAGTTTCAAGGTCGAGGCAGGACAGGTTGAGGCGGTCAAAGGCGTGTCCTTCGATGTCTATCGCGGCGAAACCATCGCTGTGGTCGGTGAATCCGGTTCGGGCAAGTCGGTGACGGCCCGCTCGATCATGGGCCTGCTCTCCAAGCGCGCCTCGATCACGCGCGGCGCCGAGATCCATTTCAAGGGTCGCGACGTGCTGAAATGCTCGAAGAGCGAGCGGCGCGCCCTGCGCGGCGACCGCATATCGATGATCTTCCAGGAGCCGATGAGCTCGCTCAACCCGGTCTATTCGATCGGCAGTCAGATCATCGAGGCGATCCGTGTGCATAATCGCGTCAGCCGCGCCGAGGCACGCAAGCGGGCACTTGCACTTCTCAACGAGGTGCGGATTCCCGATCCGGAAGCGCGACTCGACCAATATCCGCACCAGCTTTCCGGCGGCCAGCGGCAACGAGTGATGATCGCCATCGCGCTCGCCAACAATCCCGACGTGCTGATCGCCGACGAGCCAACCACGGCGCTCGACGTCACCGTGCAGGCGCAGATCCTCAACCTGATCCGCGATCTGCAGAAGGCCCATGGCATGGCCGTGATCCTGATCACCCACGACCTCACCGTCGTCAGGCAGTTCTCCGACTATGTCTATGTGATGCGGCGTGGCGAAGTGAAGGAACACAACACCACCGAAGCGCTGTTCCAGAATCCACGCCACGAATACACCCGCCACCTCCTCGGCTCGGAGCCGCGCGGACAGGCCAACCCCATCCCCGACGACTCCCCGATCGTGCTGGAAGGCCGCAATGTCCGGGTCGCCTATACGCTCAAATCCGGCGGCTTCTTCCATCCGCAATATAAGGAATTGGTGGCGGTCAACAATCTGAGCCTTTCGCTCAGACGGCACGAGACGCTTGGCCTTGTCGGTGAATCCGGCTCTGGCAAAACCACTTTCGGCCAGGCGCTGCTGCGCTTGATCCACATGGACGGCGGCGAGGTGCTGTTCGACGGCGCGCCGATCACCAAGAAATCGCGCGAAGAAATGCGGCCCCTGCGCAGCCGCATGCAGGTCGTCTTCCAGGATCCGTTCTCATCGCTCAACCCGCGCATGACCGTCGGCCAGATCATCGAGGAAGGGCTGGTGGTCAACGGCATCGGCGCGACCAAGGCAGAGCGGTTGGAGCGCGTCCGCGACGCGCTTGCCAGCGCCGGCCTGCCGACCAACATCCTCTCCCGCTTCCCGCACGAATTCTCCGGCGGCCAGCGCCAGCGTGTCGCCATCGCCCGGGCCATCGCCGTCGAACCGGAATTCATCCTGCTCGACGAGCCGACATCGGCGCTCGACCTCTCCGTCCAGGCGCAGATCATCGACCTCCTGCGCAAGCTGCAAGCCGAACGTGGCCTGAGCTACCTGTTCATCTCGCATGACCTCAAAGTGGTGCGCGCGCTGTGCCACCGGGTCATCGTCATGCAGCACGGCAACATCGCCGAGGAAGGCCCCGTCGAGCAGGTGCTGTCGAGCCCGCAGACGGACTATACCAGTCGGTTGGTCAAAGCGGCCTTTGACGTGAAGATCTAGGAACGGCAGGCCAGATTGCGCGCGACGCCTGGTGGTCACGCGCTCCAAGCTTCATCGATCGGACGACCACGGCACCTGAAATGATTCAGGCATTGACGCTTGCCGCGCAGACGTTGGATATGTGCATGGCGGGCTCACACGGAGGATTGGGTTCGATGCAGTCGCACAGGCTTGGAATCGACATCCCTGTCGGCCCAAGGCCGGAATGGGGGAGCCATGGATTATTCTGAAACCGGCAAGCGTCTTTACGACGATCATCTGGCATCGAGGCAATTCGTGCCGCTGCGGACAGATGATGGGGTGCGGACACAGTACGATGCCTATGCCGTGCAGGATCATTATGTCAGTCATATCCGCGATCAGGGCAAAGGCATCGGCTACAAGATCGGTCTCACATCGGCGAGAATGCAGACGATGTGCAATATCGATTCACCGGTGGCCGGCGTGATCTTCGCCGACCGGGTGGAGCGGAATGGCGCTCACCTCAAGCGCCAGCTTTATGGCCGCCTCGGCGTGGAATTCGAAATTGGCGTGCGGATGGCGCGTGATCTTCATCCGTCGGAAGGCCCGTTTACCAGCCAGTCGATCGCATCGGCGGTCGGCGGCGTTTGCGCTGCCGTCGAGATCGTCGACGACCGCAATGCCGACTATGCCACGCTCGATGCCCTGTCATTGATCGCCGACAATGCCTGGAACGCCGGCATCATCCTCAGCGATTGGCAAAGCCCATGGCCGGAGCTGGAAGATCTCAAGGGCACGGTCAGCCTCGATAGCCGGGAACTCGACAGCGGCTATGGCCGCGATGTTCTCGGCCATCCGTTCAATCCGCTCGCCTGGCTCGCCAATCATCTGTTTGACCGGGGCAGCGCGCTCAAGGCTGGCGACATCATCCTGACCGGCAGCCTGGTGACGACGAAATTTCCAAAACAGGCCGGCTCCTTCCGTTACGACCTGCAGGGACTGGGCGTCGTCATATTCGACGTGAAGGACTGAGCCATGGACCTCGGGCTTGCCAAGAAGAATGCGCTGGTGATGGGCGGCTCGCGCGGCCTCGGCTTTGCCGTCGCGAGCGAGCTTGCAGCCGAAGGCGCCACTGTCGCCATCTGCGCCCGCGATGCCGAGAGGGTCACCTCCGCTGCCGCCAAGATCGGCGCCAGGGGCTATGCAGTCGACCTCTCCAAGCCGGGCGAAGCCGGCCGCGTCGTCGAGCAAAGCGTTGTGGACATGGGATCGCTGGACATCCTCGTGGTCAATACCGGCGGCCCGCCGCCCCGCAAATTCGGCGAGGCCAGCGAACAGGATTGGCGCGATGCTTTCGAGGGTCTGTGGATGAGCAGTGTCGGCGCGATCAGGGCGGCCCTGCCCTCGATGAGCGACAAGGGCTGGGGACGGATCATCGTCATCACCTCCGTCGCCGCGCGCGAGCCGATCGCCAATCTCGCTCTGTCGAACGGTTTTCGCGCCGGCCTGCATGGCCTCGTCAACACGATCAGCCGCGAATATGCGTCGAAGGGTGTGACGGTAAATGCCATCCTGCCCGGCTATACACTGACGGAGCGGCTGATCGAGGTCGGCGTCGACGAAGCCAAGATCTCCGCCCAGATCCCGGCCGGACGGCTCGGGACGCCCAGGGAATTCGCCGCCCTTGCTGGTTTCTTGGCGAGCGACCGGGCCAGCTATATCACCGGCCAGGCCATCGCCTGCGATGGCGGATTGTTGCATTCGATATAAGGGATGCGAGCAAAATAACGCCCGCGTCCCGATCAATTCGGAATGCGGGCGGATATCCCTTCTTCGCATTTGACACGCCGAGGCGCCACTCAATGCGCCCCTGCCCCGCCGCCGGCACCGGCTTTTCTGGTGAACAGCACCGTAATCGCGGCGAGCGCCAACAAAACCCCAATCACGGCGAATGTGTCGCCGAAGCCCAGGATCAACGCCTGGCGCTTGACGATGCGGCCGAGCGTCACGAACGCTTCGCTGGTTGCCTTGGCATGATCGGTGACGCCATGCGCCATGAAATAGGACGTCAACTGATCGATGCGGGTCTGGACTTCCGCACGGCCGGCGGTGATCGACTGGCCGATAATGTTCGAATGGAACTGCTCGCGCTTGGTCAGGATGGTGCCCAGCGACGCCGTGCCGACCGCACCGCCGAGGTTACGCAGCATGTTGCTCAGCCCCGAGGCCGCGGCAGCATCGGCCGGCGAAATCGCGGCGGTGGTGATCGCGGTGATCGGGGTCAGCACCAGGGCCTGGCCGATCGCCCGGACGATGTTCGGAATCCAGAACTGGTCTCCGCCATTGTCGGCTGACAGCGCGATGTTCATGAAACAGCTGAGCGCGAAAATGCTGATGCCGACAAAGGCAATATAGCGCGCATCGAACCGCTTCATCAGCATGGGAACCAGCGGAATCAGCAGCAGCTGCGGCAGGCCCGTCCAGGCCAGCACGCTGCCGATCTGCTCGGCATTATAGCGCTGCACCTGGCCGAGATATTGCGGCAGGATATAGACCGTTCCGAACAGCGCCACGCCGACCAGCACATTGACCACCACGCCGAGCCCGAAATTCCGTTCCGTCAGCAGGCTGAGCTTGACCAGCGGCTTCTTGACGCTGAGCTCGATCCAGATGAAAGCGGCAAGGAAAACAAAGGCGACGATGCTGAGTTTCAGGATGAATGGCGACGAGAACCAGTCGTCCTTGTTGCCTTCCTCGAGCACGGTCTGGAATGCCGCAAGACCGATCGACATGGTGACGATGCCGGCCCAGTCGCCTTCCCTGAGCAGGCCGAGCTTCATCGGCTGCTTGTCCAGGGTGGCAGCAAGCGCCAGGGTCATGATCGCGCTCGGGATGGTGTTGATGAAGAAAATGGTCTGCCAGCCATAATTTTCCGTCAGATAGCCGCCAATGGTCGGGCCGATCGCCGGTGCGAAGGTGACGGACAGCGCGAAAATGGCCAGCCCGATCGGCTGCTGCTGCTTGGGCAGCTTGGTCAGCACCATGGTGAAGGCCATCGGGATCAGCACGCCGCCGGCAAAGCCCTGTAATCCTCTCAAGAGGATCATCGTGTTGAGGTCGTGAGCGAAGGCACAGGCCATGGAAAACAGCGGAAACAGCACCGTGTTGATCAGCATGTAGCGGCGAAACGAAAAGACGCTGCTGAAATAGGCCGTCAGCGGAATGACGATGATCTCACCGATCAGATAGGAGGTGGAAATCCACGCCCCGTTGTCGACGCCGGTGCCGATGCCGCCTTCGATGTCCAGCAGCGAGGCATTGGTGATCTGGATGTTGAGGATCGCCATGAATGCGCCGATCATGCCGGCGAGGACGGCGATCCATTCCCTCGTTCCGGCTTTCGGAGTGGCCGAGGCGGGACGCACCTGGACATCAGCCGTGATTGCACTGTTCGACATGACTTGATCCTCCCCGACCACGGGTCAAAGGTTTCTGTCTTACGTTCTGGTATCGATGCTCGGCTCAACCGACATTCCGGGCCGCAACAGATCCGAGATCGCGGCATTGCGATCAAGGATGATCCTGACCGGGATGCGCTGTACGACCTTGGTGAAATTGCCGGTCGCGTTGTCCGGCGGCAGCAGCGCGAATTCCTGGCCGCTGGCCGGCGCAATGCTGTCGACATGGCCGTGATAGACTTGGCCGGGGAACATATCGACTTCGATATCGACGGCCTGTCCCGGCCGGACGTCGGTCAGTTGCGTTTCCTTGAAATTGGCGACGACATAGGCATCCTGCGTCGGCACGATGGTCATCAACTGCGTGCCGGCCTGGACATATTGGCCGGTACGCAGCGTCCGGTTGCCGACGACGCCGTCGATCGGCGCGATCACCTTCGAGTAGGAGAGGTTCAATTCCGCCTGATGCTGCAGGGCGTGGCTGCGCGACAACGCGGCTTGCGCCTGCGCGACTTCGGCCTGCAGCAGCACGACCTGCTTCCTGGCCGCCTCCAGCGAGGCGGTGTCTCTCGCAGTCGTGGCTCGGTTGGCGGCGAACGACGACGAAGCCAGTTCCGCCGTCTGCACGGGCGCGATCTTGTCTACCGCGAGCTTGGCATAGCGCTTGTCGTTCTGCTCGGCGAACTTTTCATTGGCACGGTCGATGTCAACCGACGCACTCGCGGCAGCGATGACCTGCTGCTGTGTGGCCAGCGATGCCTTCTTCGCTTCGACGGTCGCCTTTGCGGCAGCCACGTCGGCTTTGGCCTGTTCGAGCGCCGTGGCATAGTCGGCGTCATCGATGACGGCCACCACCTGCCCTGCCTTGACCCGCTGATTGTCGCCGACAAGCACTGTCTTCAGATAGCCGGACACCTTGGGTGCCACGGCGCTGCTATCTGCCTTGACATAGGCGTCATCGGTGGAGACGAAGAAGCGCCCGACGGTCCAGTATTGATGGACGAAATAGCCGGCGGCGGCGATGACCACAGCGGCCGTCGCCATCAGCAAGCCCTTCTTGAGCCAACCCCTGCCGCGCGGCTTGGCCGGCGACCTGGTTTCCGCCGCTGGTGCGGTCGGTGCGACCGGTTCAGTCGCCCGCAAAGTGGCGCCCGCGTCTGCGCTCGGAACAGCGACTTGCTTAGCCGGCTCCGGTGCCTTGGCGGAGATCTTGTCGTTCAGTGCGATGACATTCTGTTCCATTTCCTTCGCTCCTGTTGGCGGGCGATGCATCGACTTCCGGACCATCGTCGGCGTTAAAGAAAATTTCTATTTTCCAAAATAGGAGCATTTGCCCCGCAGTCAATGGGAATTTGGAAAATATTTATGTTCGTATTTATTTAAGCCGACAGCCGGCACCACAATTTAAGGAAAGTTGCAATTTTCCTAAATATGGTCTAGGGTAGATGAAACTGAGGAAACCGACATGGATATCCAATTAGAGCCAACCAAACGCTCGCGTGGGCGGCCGCAGGTGCGATGCGACGACGACACGAAATCGGTCATCATCGACGCCGCCAACGAACATTTCAAGAAAGACGGCTTCGCCGCGGCCAATATTACCGCCATCGCGCAAACAGCCGGTGTGTCGACCAAGACGCTCTACCGGCTGTTTCCGGCTAAGGGAGACCTGTTCTCAGAAGTCGTCGAACGCCAGATCGCCAGGTTTCTGGTCGGCATCGACGAACATAATCTGGAAGGCCTGACACCGCGTGAAGGCCTGGAAAGGCTGCTGATCGCCTATGGCCGTCTGACGCTCTCTCAAGATACGATCGCGATCATCCGCCTGGTGATGAGTGAATCCGCCAGATTTCCCGAGCTTGCGACAGTGTTTTACCATAGAGCCATCGTGCGCACCGCCCGAGCCATGGAACAGTGGCTTTCCACTCAACAAGACAAGAATGCCATCGCACTTGACGACGTCGCGATGGCGACCGGCATGCTGCGCGGCATGATGACCATGGAGCCGCAACGGGCCGTGATGCTCGGCCAACGCGGCGAGATATCGGACGACGAGATAATCGCCCGTGCCCGTGCATGCTGCAAGCTGTTCCTCGACGGCTGTGCTGTGAGGTAACAGTGCAGCCAGGAGCGATCACACCGGCTTCTCTGCCACCGTCTCCTCCGCCTCCATCGGCTCTTCCGACTTCCTGCGCCGCGCACGCAGCGTGACATAGAAGACCGGCGTCAGGAACAGGCCGAACAACGTCACGCCGAGCATGCCCGAAAACACCGCCGTGCCCAGCGCCTGGCGCATTTCGGCGCCTGGTCCGGTGGCGATCATCAGCGGCACGACGCCGAAGATGAAGGCAAACGCGGTCATCAGGATCGGCCGCAGGCGCAGCCGGCAGGCCTCGATCGCAGCTTCGACGGCACTCTCGCCCCTCTCCTGCGCCTGGCGGGCGAATTCGACAATCAGGATGGCGTTCTTTGCCGCGAGTCCGATCAGCACGATGAGGCCGATCTGGGTCAGGATATTGTTGTCCTGGCCACGCAGGTAGACGCCGATCAGCGCCGCTAGGATGGCGAGCGGCACGATCAGGATGATCGCCAGCGGCAGAACCCAGCTTTCATATTGCGCCGACAGCGCCAGGAACACGAACACCACGGACAGCGCAAAGATATAGACTGCCGTATTGCCGGTGTTCTTTTCCTGGAAGGCAAGCTCGGTCCACTCGAAGGTCGTGCCGGGCGGCTGCAATTCATGCGCCAGCGCCTCCATTTTCTCGATCGCGCTGCCGGTCGAAAAACCCGGCGCCGGATTGCCCTGCACCGGAACCGAGACATACATGTTGTAGTGCTGGACAAGCGATGGGCCGCTGATGTCGCGGATATCGACCAGCGTGCCGAGCGGCACAAGTGCGCCGGTGGCCGAGCGCACTTTCAGCGCCAATATGCTCTCGCGATCGTTGCGGAAGCGTTCGTCGGCCTGTGCGCGCACTTGATAAACATGCCCGAACGCATTGAAATCGTTGACGTAAGCCGTACCCAGATTGGTCGACAGCGTATCGAAGATATTCGGGATCGGCACGTTGAGCACGCGGGCCTTGTCACGGTCGATATCGAGGAAATATTGCGGGCTCGATGCCGAGAAGGTGGTGAACACGCCGGCCAGTCCCGGCGTCTGGTTGGCCTTGCCCATCAGCTGATAGGCGGTGGCCAGCACGCGGCTCATGTCGGAGCGCTCAAGGTCCATCAACTGTATCTTGAAGCCGCCGCCATTGCCGATGCCGGCGATTGCCGGCGGCGGGATGGCGATGATGAAGGCTTCCTGGATGCTTTGCAGCTTCATATAGAGCTGGCCGACAATGGCGCCTGCGCTCTCGCCCTTCTTCAGGCGCTCCTCGAATGAATCGAAGGGCGTGAAGATGACGCCCGAATTCGACGCATTGGTAAAAGTGGCGCCGCTGAAGCCGGCAAAAGCGACCGAATGCTTGACGCCCGGCACCGTGTTGATGATCTCGGTCGCTTTCTTGATCACCGCATCGGTCCTCGACAGCGACGCTCCGTCAGGCAATTGCACGACGACGATAGCGTAGCCCTGGTCCATGCTCGGCACGAAGCCGCGCGGCACATTCGCTCCCATGAAATAGGTCGCTGCCAGCAGGCCTGCGAAAACCAACAGCGATGCTGCGATCGCCGCCCCCGTCCCGATCATATGCCGGACGATCCAGGAATAGCCCGTGCTCAACCTGTCGAAGCCGTAGTTGAAGCCATCGGCCAAGCGTCTCAGTGGATTGCGGCTATGGTGTCCCTCCTCATGCGGCCGAAGCACGATAGCGGCGAGCGCCGGCGACAGCGTCAGCGAGTTGAACGCCGAGATGGCCGTGGCCACCGAGATCGTCACCGCGAACTGCCGGTAGAACTGGCCGGAAATGCCGGGAATGAAGGCCGTGGGCACGAAGACCGCAATCAGCACCAGCGAGATGGCGACGACCGCAACGCCGACTTCGTTCATCGTTACGTGTGCTGCTTCGCGCGGTGTCTTGCCGAGCGCCAGATTACGCTCGACATTCTCGACCACCACGATCGCATCGTCGACGACGATGCCGATTGCCAGCACCAGGCCGAACAGGGTCAGCATGTTGAGCGAAAAGCCGAAGGCGAGCAGGAAGGCGAAGGTACCGATCAGCGATACCGGGATCGCGACGATCGGAATGATCGCCGTGCGCCAGGATTGCAGGAAGATCAGCACGACGATGGCGACCAGGATCGCTGCCTCGCCGATGGTCTTGTAGACCTCGCTGATCGATTCCGCGATGAATTCGGTCGGGTTATAGATGATGTCGTAGGTAAGTCCCGGCGGGAAATCCTTGGAAATATCCGCTATGGTCTTCTTGATATCGGCCGCGGCGGCCAGCGCATTGGTGCCGGGCCGGGCAAATATGCCGAGCGCCACCGCCGGCTTGCCGTCGAGATAGCTGTTGGTCACATAGTCCTTGGCGCCCAATTCGACGCGCGCGACATCCTGCAACTGCACCAGTCGCCCATTGCCGCTCGCCTTGACCACCACATAGCGGAATTGCCGCGCATCGGTGAAGCGCCCTTGCGTCGTCACCGTATATTGGAACGCGTTGTAGTCTGTTGTCGGCGGTGCGCCGATCAGGCCGCCCGAGACCTGCACATTCTGGTCGCGCAGCGCCTGCACGACGTCGGACGCCGTCATGCCATAGGCCGACAGTTTCTCCGGATCAAGCCAGATGCGCAGGGAATATTCACGTTCGCCGAAYAGCACCACGTCGCCGACGCCATCCAGGCGAACGAGGCGGTCGCGGATGCGGCTGCGGGCATAGTTGGAAACGTAGAGCTGGTCATAGCGCAGATTGGGCGACAGGATGTGGATCACCATCATCAGGTCGGGCGAGCTCTTGGCAGTGGTGATGCCGATACGCCGCACATCCTCAGGCAGCCGCGGTTCGGCGATCGAGACGCGATTCTGCACCAGCACCTGCGCCTTGTCGAGATCGGTGCCGAGCTTGAAGGTCACCGTCAGCGCCATCGATCCGTCGGCGGTCGAATAGGAGGACATGTAGAGCATGTCCTCGACGCCGTTGATCTCCTGCTCCAGCGGCGTCGCCACGGTATTGGCGATCGTCTCGGCGTCGGCGCCCGGATAGGCGGTGCGAATGACGATGGTCGGCGGTGCGATCTCAGGATATTGGGCCACCGGCAGCTGGAAATAGGCAAGCCCGCCGACGATCAGCAGCACGAAGGACAGCACCGATGCGAAGATCGGCCTGTCGATGAAGAAATGGGCGAACCTCATTGGGCAAGCTCCATGCTTGCCGCCTCCGGCGGGATATCGTCGCGCTGCTTCGGCAGCTCGATCATCTGCGGCGTCACCTTGGCGCCGGGCCGGGCGCGCATCAGGCCATTGACGATGATGGTCTCCGTGCCATCCAGGCCCTCGCGCACGACGCGGTAGCCATAGAGACGCGGGCCGGGCCGGATCGGCTTGGTCGAGACCGTGCCGTCAGCGGCGACCACATAGACGACGCGCTCATTCTGGTCCGAGCCGATCGCCTCATCGGGAACGAGCACGGCCTTGTAGGTATTGGAGGCCTGGACCTGAATGCGGCCGAACAGGCCAGGCTGCAGGATAAGCTTCGGGTTGTCGAAACGGGCGCGCAGCCGCATCGTGCCCGTTTCCTTGTCGATCCGGTTCTCGGCGAAATCCAGCTTGCCCGCGAATGGCTTGGCGGTGCGGTCGGCGATCGTGACGAGAACATCGACGCCACCGCCGCCGAGCTGGATATCGTCGCCCTTGCCGCGCGCCGTGTTGGCGAAATTGAGCAAACGCCGCTCGTCGACATCGAAATAGAAATCGATCGGGTCGAGCGTCACGATCGTCGTCAGGATCGATTGGTCGGCCTGGATGAGATTGCCGACCGAGATCAGCTTCCTGTCGATGCGGCCGCTGATCGGCGCGGTGATCTTGGTATATTCGAGGTCGAGCGCGGCGCGATCCGCCGTCGCCTGTGCGGCGCGGACATTGGCCTGGGAGGAGAGCAATTCACGCCGGCGATCCTCAAGTGTCGAGATCGACTGGGCGGCACTGTTGGACAGACCCTCGGCACGCTTGTATTGCGCCTCGGCATAAGTCTCGCTGGCCTTGGCTGCATCGAGCTGCGCCTTGGCCTGATCGAGCGCGATGGTAAACGGCCGCTGGTCGATGACGAACAGCAGATCGCCCTTCTTGACCAGTGATCCATCGGTGAAATGCACTTCCTGCAAATAGCCGCCGACGCGCGCCCTGACGGCCACTTCGTCCACCGCGTCGAAGCGGCCAACGAACTCGTCATTGTCAACGACGTCGCGCACGACCGGCTTGGCGACAGTCACCGGCGGCGGGCCTTGCTGCGCCGAAGCAGGCACAGCCATCAGACAAAAAAGCAGCGGAAAAAGTAAATTATAGGCCGAAAACAGACACTTGCGCATTCCCATACCCCCACGTGTGAGATCAGGCCGTCGGCAATCAAATCCAGCGCGTAGAACATGCAAGCCTTGAAGGAAAATTACAAGTGGGCATGTTGCGGTGCGGGATTGTCATCACAGAGGACGGCTATCAGCGCCTCGCCTTTGGCGACGGATCACGCAAAAATGGCAGATTGATACCAAGCGGACAAAAGGTCTTGCGCTTTAGCCGCGTAGTCGCTTCAACCGGCCTTCTGCACGTTCGCCGGAGCTGCACGCCGGCGGCCCGCTTCTCTGCCGGCAAGCGCCAGCACCAGAATGACAACCACGCCCTGCACCATGTCCTGCGCGCCCGGCGGCAGGCCCAGAATCTGCATCAGCGTCACGATCAGGATCAGCAGGATGGAGGCGAACAGGGTGCCGAGCGCCGTCGCCGAGCCGCCGAAGATCAGCGTGCCGCCCAGGACGACCGCGGCGACGGATTGCAGCAGATAGGGCTGCCCCATTTCGAGGAACGCGCCGCCGACATAGGCGCCGAGCAGCAGTCCGGTGAAGGATGCGATCAGCGCCGAAATGACGAAGGCCGAGGTAATGATCCGCCCCGAGCGTACGCCGGCCAGCCGCGCCGCATCGCGGCTTTGTCCGACAGCCGAGAGTTTGCGGCCAAATGCGGTGTATTTGAGGATGTAAGCCGTGACGCATACCGCCACGAAAGCAATCATCGACATGATCGGGAAGCCGGCGATGCGGGTGCCGGCAATATATTTGAGCGCCGGGCTGACGGCAAAGCCCGGGATCGCCTGATTGGCTTTCAGCGTCGCCGTCGCCAGGATATAGCCTGTGGCGAGCGTGGCGATGATGGCCGGAATACGCAGCATGACCACGAAAAAGGCATTGAACAAGCCGATCGCCAGGCCGAGCACAGCGGCAGCCGCTAGGCCCAGCCACAGGTTGGCGTCATCGCCGTGGATGACGATCAGCGCCACATAGGCATTCAGCGTCAGCACCGAGGCGATCGAGAGATCGATATTGCCGCGCCCGGTCGTCACCACGAACATCTGCCCCAGACCGATCAGTGTCAGGAAGGCGGCGGAGAGGATGATGCCCGACAGGTTGGACAGGCTGAAACGGCTGGTGACGAAGGACAGGATCAGCCAGAGAATGACGACAGCCGCGGCCGACCAGATCCAGCGGTTCTGCTGCGCCCAGCCGCCAAAGTCGGAAAAGCCCTTCATGCCTTGCTCCTTCTCTCAGCCACAAGGCTCCGGAACGCGAGCAGCGCGATCAGCAGCAGACCCTGCGTTGCGGCATTGTAGTCGCTGGAGACGTTGAGCACGCCGAGCAGCGCGCCGATCAGCGACAATGTGATCGCGCCGGCCACGACGCCGGCTGGCGAGATGATGCCGCCGATCAGGCTCGATCCGCCCATCACCACGGCTGCGACGCTGAGCAGCGTATAGGAATTGCCGGAATTGATGTCGCTCGCGGTGTTGATCGCCGTCAGCGACATGCCCGCCACGCCGGCGAACAGGCCGGAGATCAGGTAGCGGATCAGCGCGTAACGCACCGGCTTCCAGCCCGACTTGACCATGGCGCCGGGATTGGCGCCGAAGCCGCGCAGGGTGACTCCGAGCGGCGTCCGGTCGATGAACATGGCGATCACGGCCACGATGAGAATGAGGATGATCGATGTCGGTAGGCTGCCGATCGACCAGCCGACCGCCTGCGTGAGCCAGTCGGGGCTGGCGCCGCCGGGCGTCGGCTGTAGCGAATAGCCGATGCCGATCCAGATGAAGGACGCACCCAGCGTGACGACGATCGCCGGGATTTTTCGGGCCTCGATCAGCACGCCCAGTCCTGCATAGGCGATCAGAGCCGCGACAATCGCCAGCGCGCCATAAAGTGGCTGGTCATAGAGCAGCGTCGCACTCAGTACGCTGATCAGCCCGGTAAACGCGCCGACACCGAGATCGATCTCGCTGCCGCCGATGACGAACATCTGCGCCACCGCCACCAGCACCAGCGACAAAGCCGGCATCAGCAGCAGGTCGAGCCCGAAGACCGAGGTGACGGCCGGAT
The DNA here is from genome assembly GCF_056403555.1 of Rhizobium sp. P2_G2. Taxonomy (NCBI): domain Bacteria; kingdom Pseudomonadati; phylum Pseudomonadota; class Alphaproteobacteria; order Hyphomicrobiales; family Rhizobiaceae; genus Rhizobium; species Rhizobium sp. P2_G2. Next base: position 48,642 of record NZ_JBFUFF010000009.1, on the reverse strand, counting down.
TGACGAAGGCCATGATGGCGAAGACGACCGCGAGGCTGACAAAAGGCGCGGCGTTGACCGCCCAGCGGCCCAGGCGCCCCGCTCTTTCCGCCCTGGCATTGTCGCCGGCCTCCTGCTTGCCCTGATGGGCAAAGGAGGCCGCGACGATTGCCGCCTCGGTAATGTTCTCGCCGACCAGTTCATCGACGATCCTGCCGCCGGAGAATAYCAGCACGCGATCGGCGGTCAGCAGTTCGGCATCTTCGGTCGAGAGCCAGACGAGCGTGCGGCCCGCGGCGGCGATCGTGTTGCAGATACGATAAAAGTCTTGCTTGGTGGCAATGTCGACGCCACGCGTCGGGTCATCGAGAAGGATGATCGGCGCATCGGCGACCAGCACTCGCACCACCAGAGCCTTCTGCTGGTTGCCGCCCGAGAGTTCGAGAATGTTGGACGGCAGCCGGCTTTCCGCCAGCCGCAGTTCCGCCGCCGGATCGAGCGCTGCGCGCCGCTCCGCCTCGTCGGAGACACGGGCCAGCGGCTGGCGCGCGGCGATGCGGCCGATCGAAATATTGCCGAGTACGTTCCACAGCGGAAAGATGCCTTCCTTGGCGCGGTCGCCGGCAATGAAGCTCGCCCCGACGGTACGGCTGATATCATGGCCATGCGGGGCGAAAATGGCGTGCAGCACTTCCTTCTGGCCGCTGCCTTCGAGACCGGCAAGGCCGATGATCTCGCCTGCCCGGATCTCGACATCGCGGCCGAGCGGCTCGGTGAGCGCGCCGGAAAGGCGGATGACGGCCCTGCCGGATGCGGCAGCCCGGCGCTCGCCGGTTGCGCGGATGGCCTCGACATTGCCGCCCATCAGTTGCACGAGCTTTTCGATTGAGGCATCGGCGGCCTCGCCTGTCCAGGCAAGCGCGCCGTTGCGCAGCACCACGACGCGCGTGGCGATATCGATCACCTCTTGCAGCTTGTGCGAAATGAAGATGATGGCGGTGCCTGCCGCCGATTGCTTGCGGATATAGGCGCGAAGCTGGCGCGAACGCTCCTGGTCAAGCGACGAGGTCGGCTCGTCGAGCACGACCAGGCGAACGCCTGATGTCGCCGCCGCGCGGGCGATCTCGACCATCTGCCGCTCGCCGATGGTCAGGTGGCCGACTTCGGCATTGGGATCGATGGACGAATTTTCAAAGACGTTTGCCAGCATCTTGCCGGCCTGCAGGCGATAGCGCCCGCGCCAGCCCGGCAGGCCGGTGTTTTCAGGGGTTTCGAGATAGAAATTCTCCGCGACCGAGAGATTGCCGCAAAGCGACAGTTCCTGGTGCACCATGCGCACGCCATGTTTCTGCGCGTCCGCGGGGCCATAGGCAGAGGTGTCGATCGGCCGACCATCGAAGGCAATCTCGCCGGAATCGGGACGCACCGCACCGCAGAGGATCTTCATCAGCGTCGACTTGCCGGCGCCATTGCCGCCGATCAGGCCGATGACCTCGCCGGGCCGGATGGTCAGGTCGATGCCGGCATTGGCAAGCGTCGGCCCGTAGGCCTTGACGATCGCCTTGAGCGACACGATCGGCGCACGTTCGCTGAGATCGGGTTGACGCTCGATCATGACTGCGCCGGTGCTTTCATCGTTGTGGTTCAAGGTCAGGATATCCGCCATCGCCCTTTCTCGTCCAGCGCAGAGCCGGCAGGTGAACAGGTGCTGGAAATGCCGAGGCGACCAGCTAAAGCGCATTTGCGCTTTAGCTTTCTGGTTTTGCGCATGTCTTTATCCCGAAACTGGTGACCACTTTCGGGAGACATGCGCGAGCACCGGCCGCCTCGGGAGAATGATCACTTGGTAAGCAGGTTCTGCTTCACCCAATCCGGCGAATAGCTAGGGCTGATGATCTGGCCGCCCGGCAGCTTCGCGTAGTCGGCGAGGTTGGAGGAATCAACCGTCGCGACCGGCATGATCATCATCTTCGGCGCCTTGCCACCGTCGAGCAGCGCAAGACCGAGCCAGAAGGCCGCGCCGCCAATGCCCGGCGTCGTGTTCATCGACACGGTCTGGTAGCCGTTCTTCTTGTTCTCCTCGGCCCACCACTTGACGAAATCGGTGCCGCCGCCGCCTTCGATAACAGGCATATGGCCGTTATATTCGCCACCGTATTGCTGGAAGGCCTGGGCAATGCCGACATCGTCCGAGCCGCCCTGGCCGAGAACGGCATCGACATGCGGCAGCGACGGTAGCACATTGGTGATCGCGGCTTGCGCCACGGAAGCCGTCGCCTGGCCATAGACCGTGGCCACGACCTTTATGTTCGGGTATTTCGCCAGCGTCGATTTCTGCGCGTTGTACATGTCGTTGTCCGGCGCCGAGCCCTTGACGCCGCGCACCTGGATCACATTGCCCTTGCCGCCGAGCATCTTGAACACGGCTTCGGCCTGCTCAGCCTTATAGCCCTTGAAATCGAAATTAAGCTGGTAATTGCACGGGGCCGATGCCACCGAGTCGAACGAAATGACGATAATGCCGGCCTTGCAGGCCTTGCCGATCACGCCATTGACGGCGGTTTCGGAGGCGGCGTCGACCAGAAGAACGTCGACGCCCTTGAGGATCAGTTCGCCCAACTGGCTGTTCTGCTGCGCCACCGAACCGTCACCGTTCATGATGATATAGTCGGCGATCTTGCCATCGGTCTTGGCCTGCTTGGCCGCCGCCTCGAAGGCTTCGACCATCTGATGGCGCCAGGTATTGCCGTAATAGGCGTTCGACAGCGCGATGACCGGCTTGTCCTTCGATGCCGCCGCGGGCAGCGCCATCGACAGGCAGAGAGCCGCTCCAGCAAGCGACGCCATGAGTAGTTTCTTCATTTGTTTCTCCTCCGTTTGGGGTTTGGCGACCATCCTCCATGGTCACCATCTCATTAACACATCATACCAGTACACCAATCACGTAAGCGTCTTGTCGTCAATGGATAAATTTCGACGGGGGCCATTGGCCCGATCGTTGATGAAATCCAGTGATTGCGCCAAAGCGGCACGAAGCGCGCCAAGCGGTTTTGGCTCAACCGCCCGGCGCGGATCGCCACGGCCAGGACGTTTGAGCCGGAGCGGCAGCTCGAGGCTGAGCGGCATCCTCTCCGGAATGGCAGCGAGATAGGAGGCAAGGTCGACGTCGCCCAAGCCGATGGCGCAGAACCACCAGCCCTCCGGCGTGGCCTCCACGTCCTTGAAATGAACATGCCCGATGGCATCGGACGCGCGACGGTAGTCATCGGCAGGCTGCAGCGCTTCACGGCTATAGGTGAAGACATTGGCAGCGTCGTGATTGAGCCGCACATACGGCGAGCCGATCGCATCGACCAGCGCCCTGCCCTCCGCCGCATTGCCGATCAGGTCGCCGGACCCGTGGCCCGGATTTTCCAGCGCCAGCATGCCGCCCCAGGCTTCGAGCCTGGGCAGTTGCGACCGGATGACATCGATAATCCTGTCGCACCCCTGAGCCGGTCCGGCATTGGTGATCAGCACTTGCGCGCCGATATCTGTGGCAAATCCGATCCGCCGGTCGAGCATGACCATGGCGTCGGCGCAAGACAGGTCCATGTGGGCAGAGACGGCATGCACTTTGAGCCCCGCCGCCTCGATCATCGTGCGGAGCTGCCGGGCGGGCCGGGAGGAAAACGCGGTCTCGTCGAAATCGACATAGCCTTTGATAAAGGCCGGCTCGACATAGCGTGCGCCGCAGCCGGCGATCTCGGCGATCGCCGCTTCCATCGGATAGCCATCGAAGAGCACGGTCGAAATCGAGATGATCCGACCGCCTCCCTCGCTCTCAGGTGCCTTTGCCATAGACGATCAGTTCCGAGGCTTCCTTGACCTTGGCGGGCGACAGCGCCTCGCGCCAATCCTCCCGCACCACGACGCCCTTGGCGAAGCGCATCAGCCTGAGCGCCGCATCCGACGGCACTTTCGGCGAGAAGCCGAACCACATGGCGATCTCGACATTGAGGTGGCCGATGAGGAAATCCAGCGCCGCCTTGCGCGGAATGCCGTATTTCTTCTCACATTCCTCCACCGCCTCGACCATGGTGTCGACGAAGGGCATGGCGACCATTTCCGACAGGCCCGGTTCGAGGATTGCGAGCTGTTCGACCGTGACGCGATGGCAATCGATGATCGGCGACCACATGGCGCGGCAGATTTCCTCACCCAGCGTATAGTGCTCCTCCGGCCCCTGCATCAGCGCGCAGACGATCGATTGCCTGGCAATGCCGCCATGATAATCGCGCCGCGCCGCCCATTCCGTCTCATCGCCAAAGAGCGGCGGATGGCAGGGATGGCCGACGAAATAGGTGAGGTCCGGCCGGTCCCTGGGCAGGTCCTCGGCATAGGGCGCAGCGGCATCGAGAATGACCAGCATGCTGCCCGAGGCGACCTTGGGCGAAATCTGCCGCGCCAACTGGCCGATCAGATTGTCGGGCAGCGCCATCACCACCACCTTGGCCCCCGGCACGCCGTCATCCATGCCGACCGCCGTGATGCCGGCCTCGGCAAGCTTCTGCCGGCCGGCATCGCCGATCTCGACCGCGCGGACATCGTAGCCCGCATCGACAAGTTTCCTGGTCACCCGAAAGCCCATTTTTCCGCCGGCACCGAGCACGGCGACTGACATTGCCATAGTGATACTCCCTTTCTCCTCCGCGCCTTCGGGCGCACTCAGATGATCTGGCTCAACTCGCGAAGGAGGCGAGCGCAGACGCCAATTCCGGATGCGATTTCGCATAGTCTGCTGCCGGAATTCCGGCCGCTGCCGCGTCCCAGGCCTGACGCAGGCTGCGCACCCCGGCTTCGACGCCGTCCGGATGCGCCATGATGCCGCCGCCGCAGCAATAGATCAGGTCGTCACTGCCGAGCCGCGCATAAGTCTCCGCCGCCTGCACCGCCGACTGGCCGGACGAAAACACCGGCATGACGATATCCGGCCGCCCTGGCCGTTCGAACATCGGCGTCAGGCAGGCGCGCGCCGAGGCGATGACGGAATCGTCAGGCTCGCAGAATTTGTTGGAGAGACCGTTGACATGCAGGTGATCGACGCCGGCGAGCCGCCAGAATTTCTGGTAGGCGATATAGCTCATGCCGATATCCGGCGAGCGGCTGAACATGCCCCACCCGGCCCGGTGGCCATGGATGGCGACGCCGGAATGGCGACGGATTTCGATCACGCCGGAGAGGCCGACGGAATTGAGTACCAGCATGGCGCAGGTGCCCCTGCGCTTCTCGATCAGGTCGAGCTGCCGCAGCATGGCGTCGATATCGCCGGAAATATTGGCCGCATACATGACCTTGCGGCCAGTGCGATCGGCATGCCGGTCGATGACCTGCATTATCGCCTCGAACCGCTCAGCGAAAGGCGAATGCGGCGGGTCGCCCATCAACTCGTCATCCTTGATAAAATCGAGCCCGGCGGCGATCAGCCTATCGCAGAGTTCCRCCGTCTGTTCGATCGTCAGTCCGACGCTCGGCTTGATGATCGTGCCGATCACCGGCCCCTTGGCGACGCCTGTCAGCCGCCTGGTTCCCTCGACCGCGAATGCCGGACCGGGATAGGCATCGGCAAAATCATCCGGCAGTGTCAGATCGGTGAGCTTCATTGCCGAGAAATGATGCAGTTCGAACAGGTTGCCGAGCACCGTCGACCAGACGGACGACAGCACCGTGCCGGTGTTCTCGATATTCCAGGAAAGATGCACCTTGGCCCGACGCGGCGGTGCCGAAGGATGGAATCTTGGCGGACGCGACAGCGGCAGGGCTTCACCGGTCACCTCGCCAAGATCCTCGATCCCTTCGACGCGGGCGCCGAAACGGGCAATGAGCTCCGGCGTCTCCTGCGCCAGGGGCCTGAACGTTCCGCTCGACTGTTCTCCGGCCATGGCGGAGGCAGCCGCTTCGAGGGGGTAGCGCGTCTCGATCAGATAGGTCGCATAGAACCGGCTGGGCATGACGTCACCAYTATGCTCACTCACTCCGAGCCTGCGATTAGCATCAAAATCCAATCATGTCATCATATGAGTTCTACGATCCGTCGTCATCATCCATTTCCGTCGCCATGGGCTTTGCGGCATATTTGGTGTAGAGTTCGCTGGACCGGCCGATATGATCTTCCATCGCCTTGGCCGCCGCCTCCGGATCGCCGGCGGCGATCATCTTGTAGATGCGCTCATGCTCCTCGATGGTCAGCCGCTCCGCGCCCTTGACCGACACCAGCTCGCGCTTGAAGCGTGACAGCCAGTCGAGCATGCCCTTCGACACCGCCGCAATCATGGAATTGCCGCTCATCTCGGCGATGACGACATGAAAATTCATGTCGGCCGCGACGAAACGAGAATTGTCGCCGCGAGCCTCCTTGAGTTGCTTAAGCGCCTCGGCCAGGCGGTCGAGATCGCGCGCACTCGCCCGCCGGGTCGCCATCCTGGCCAACCCGACCTCCAACAAGAGCCTGATTTCTTTTAATTCTTCGAGACCACGTGGATTGGTCGACAGCATCATGATCATCGCCGACGAGATTTGCGCGACAATCACCTCGGCCGTCGGATTGATCACCCGGGCACGTTCGCCATGCGAAATCCGGATCAGCCCCATCTGCTGCAGCGCCTGCATCGCCTCGCGGATCGCCGGACGGCCGACGCCGATCATTGCCATCAATTCTTTCTCGGACGGCAATTGCGAGCCAGGCGGAAATTCCGACGTCGAGATCGCCGACATGATCCGGTCGAGCACTTCGACATAAAGCTTCTTCTTTTGCACCGGCTCCATCGGAGTCCTCTTCATCATCAGGTCGACGCCAAGTTTCAGGATTCACGCCGCCGGAACAAAAACAAGGCCGGATATGAAAATATCTCCCACGCGCGAACACTACTCATATGATGACATGCCGTCTATATTTTCCACACGATGGCGTCGATCGTTGGTCAAAGCCCATTGGGCATTCGCATGACGATGAGAAAATCGCTGCCCTTGATGGGAACCAGCAAGGCATCGCCTCTGTTAGATCCCTGCCGGCAAGAACGGCGGTCAGCGCACTCCAAGGAGGCGGAAATGAAACACCAAACACTCGAACAGTTGCGAGAACTGGGCGCAGTTGAGCAAACCTGGCAGCCTGCTGCAATGTCCCGGCGCGAGCGCCTGGAACGCTGGGCGGAGCTTCTCGAAAAGACACCCGATCAACATTTCGAAACCCTTCATGAAACGGAACATCAATCGCGCGAGACAAGAGCGATGATGCGCTGCGACACGTCACCGATTTCGGTCGCTTTCAGCGACCCGATCCTGCGTGCAGCCGGTCTGCAAAATGACACCTTTGGCGAGGCGAAACGGTTCTTTGAGCTGAGCGACGGGCAATTGCACGACGTGACCTGCTACTGCCGTTTCGGAACGACGGTGCGTGGCGCCGATGCCGCCCGCTGCATTCGCGCCATGCTGAGGCCGGTGATGGGCTTCCTGACGCGATTGGGCGCTGTGTTCGGCCTTTGAGATTCACCTGTGTCGGCGCTGTTCGATCCTCGAACACGTCGGCCGGCGCGGATGGTTTGTCGCGCGCCAGACACTCTTTTTCATGGTAACCGACGATCTCCGAGATCGCGTCGGCTGCTGGGAACCGCCTGTGCGCCACATTGCACAATCCCTGTTCGCAGGATCTGTCGTGACTGTCGCCGGTTCGCGCCCATACACTGCAGCGATCCGATCACAATGAAGGGGCGAACGCTCAGGGATATCTCTCTCAAAGCATGTTCCGGACGGGCGGCGACATCGCCGCACTGGTCCGGGGACGCGCCAGCCAGTAGAGCGCCAGCCCGTGGGTGATCATCAGCAAGGGCACATAGAGGATCGGGATCACATAGGCGGCGCCCAGCGCGCCAGCGTGATCCGGCAGTCCACCGAGAACGGCGTGCCAGTAGTCGATGATGAGATCACCGACGCCAACCAAATTGAAGGCGACGACGAAGCCCCAGAAGAGCGGAGCAATCCGCACCGTCAGCAGCGCCAGAATGGCCAGCACGCCGGTGGCGAAATCGCCATAGGCGGCGGCTGGCGCGAAACCGGCAGGCAGATCCGGGCCAACGACCCCGGGCACGAGGAAGACCAGGCCGAAGAAGCGGAAGCTGTGCAACGTGGCGATCACCCGATGCGCCTGCAGGCGGTCCATCGATTTGAGCCTGGGCAGCAGATAGGTCCCGAAGCAAAGCAGCCACACGACATAGCCAAGAATGAGTTGGATGAGAAAAAGCAATCCTATCGGCATTTCAGCCTCCTGATCAGGTTTCAGGAGATGATCTAAGGCCGCTACCATTCCCCGACAATCCGACATAATGTTCACAGGCTATGAAGCCTATCTACACAATCCGACAGAGCCCACTCGAAGGTGTCGAGAGCTTTCTCGCTGTCGCCCGGCACGGCAATTTTCGCCGGGCCGCGGCAGAGCTGGGCGTGACACCGTCGGCGGTCAGCCAGGCCATTCGTGCCCTGGAAGCGCGGCTCGGCGTGGCGCTGTTCACTCGCACGACACGCAGCGTCGGCCTGACAGAGGCCGGCCAGCGCTTCTTCGATCGCGCATCACCGGCTTTCGCGGAACTCCTTGCTGCTGCCGAATTCGCCCGCGATCTCGGTCAGCGGCCTGCCGGGCTCTTACGTCTCTCCGTGCCCCGCGGCGTCGTGCCGCTGATCCTCGAACCGGTGATCGGCTCATTCGCCGAGGCCTATCCGGACATCGAACTGGAAATCGCCGCGAGCGAGGAAATGGTCGATCTCGCCACTGGCGGCTTCGATGCCGGCATCCGCTTCGGCCAGTTCATCGCGCCCGACATGGTGGCGGTGCGGCTGACGCAGCCCTTCCCATTCATGGTCGTCGCCAGCCCGGACTATCTCGCCCACCATGGCCGTCCGGAGAACGTGGCAGACCTGCGCCAGCATGCCTGCCTGCGCATACGCCGTTCGAATGGCGCCATCGGCCATTGGTCCTTCGTCGACGGCAACGAACGGATCGAGGCAGCGGTCTTCGGCCCGTTGATCGCGCACGACTATCCGACACTGCTCGGGGCGGCGGTGAAGGGTATAGGCCTGGCGCAGGTGCCGGGGCCGCTCGTGCGCGCGCCGATCGCCGAGGCAAAGCTGGAGTCGGTGCTTGACGACCTCGCCGTCATGACCCCCGGCGTCTTCCTCTACTATCCCAGCAAGCGCCAGATGCTGCCCAAGCTGCGCGCCTTCATCGACCATATCAAATCGACCGCCTGAATGGTGGCGTGAGATGAAGAGCCAGCCGACGGGCTCGCTGCGCGCTGGTCATGCTCAGGCGGATTTGGCCGCCGGCATCACGCTCGCCATCCGGTTCAGGCATCGCGCCTGGTCGAGCGGCCGGCCGAGCTCCTCATAGCGGGCAGCGGCCTCGGCGAAGGCGGCCATGGCGCGGACGCTGTTTTTCTGCGCCTGGCGCTGGACGCCGCGCGCTTCCCAGAGCGCCGCGGCCCAGGGGCCGCCCTGCCACATGCCGGCAATGCGTTCGGCGTCGTTGAGGCGCCGGTCGACCTGTTGCAGCTCGCCGGCCTCGGCAAGCGCTATGGCCGACGCGGTCCGGAAGCCCATCGAACAGGGCTGGCAGGAGCCGGGCGTGAGCAGGCGGTCGCCTTCGCGGATGGCCTCCGCGGTCTTTTCCCGGGACGTAGCAGAGCGCACTTCCAATGCCTGCATGCGCATCACCAGGTGTGGCGACAGCCATGACTGATCGGCATCGGCCAGCCCCCGGCGGATGAGGCGGCTGGCGCGCCATTTCTGGCCGCGCTGCAGCGCCACTTCGGCCAGACGCTCCAGCGCCAGCACCCGGCCCGATATGGCATTGGCTTCCAGCAGCAGCTTTTCCGCTTCGGTCAGCAGCTTTTCCGCCTCATCCAGTTCGCCCGCAAAAATGGCGACCTCGCCCAGGATCAGGCAGGCCAGGCCGCGGCCGGCGCCGGATTCGGCATTGTCGGCGACGTCGAGAAGTTCGTGGGCCAGTTCGGCCGCTTCAGCGGGACCGCTGGCGCTGCAGAGGCAGAATTCGGCAAGGCAAAGATGCCCGTCGAACACCGCCGGAACGAAGCTCGGCTTCGTGCGTATCCAGTCGATGATCTCGTTGCGGAAGAGGTCGCGCCAGCGATCCTGCATCTTGGCGGTGATGCCGAGCACGGCGCTGGCCTCGCCGACTTCGCGCGCCAGACCGGCGCCAAGCGCCTGATCGCGGGTCTCCCGGGCGATTTCGCTGGCCTTGTCGAACTCCCCGCTCTGCAGGTGCACGAGGCCCCAGGCGAGCGAGGCGCGGATGCGTTCGGAGGCCGAAGCCGGCTCGACACCGGAAAGCGCCAATGCGCGTTCATAGATACCGATGGCGGCCGGGCTTGGCCCGACGCCGAGCTCGATGCGCAGCCGTTCGCGCAACTGGTCGAACAGGCGGATGGCCTCGTTGCGGTTGCCGGCATCGAGCGCCGCCTGCATGAGGGCGCATTGCGCCTCCTCATCGGTCGGATCGAGCGCGATCAACTGCGACCACAGCCGTCCGGTGCGCAGCACCTTGACGTAGAGCTGCTGCAACCGCTCGCGCGGCGCGTCAAGCCATTCGACATAGCGATCATCGGGCAGCAGCGGCCCGCGATAGAGGTCGGCCGCCTCAGCGCATTGGCGTGCGTCACCGCTCAGCAGTGCAACCTTTGCCGCCGCCTCGAACCGCCCGGCATCGATCACCAGATCGATGCCGTCGGAAAGCGAGACGATTTCCTTGCTGACGCTGATCAGCTCATGGGCATCCAGCACCTTGCGAGCAAAGTGGACCGCCTTGCGAAAATTCGCGCTCGCCAGCTCGCTGTCGAGATCGGGCCAGAAGGCCTCCATCACCTGTTCGCGGTGCAATCTGTGTTGCGGCGTCACGGCGAGCAGCTTGACCAAGGCCGCGGCCCGATCGCGCCGCCAATCGGCGGCAGGGATTTCCCGATCATCGATGCGAACGACGAAACGGCCGAGCAGATCAATCGACGCCTTCACATTTTTCTCCGCCTGAAACAGTGACTTAGTCTGAACGCGGGGTCGCCCGCAGAGAAATATTTTTCGAGGAACGTGCGAGGAACATAGTTTTTCTAGTGTCCGCTCGCAATCACTTGTTACGCGAAACGGACCCAAATGCTACCGAATGCCTCCTATACTTCTGCCACCCAGATTTTCGGCACGTTGCTCTCTGGGAGGGCGGTCGGCACCAAGAATATTCCGGCTCACGCCCACAACAAGCGTTGCAACATTCGCACTACGGTCTGACTGGTGTTCAACGCCGGAGGACCGCCGAATTCCTAACCTGATTCCGCAACCCTATCCGACAACATCCAACCACGAGAGGAACTGAAAATGTCACTGAGAATCAACGATATCGCTCCTGATTTCATCGCAGAAACCACGATGGGGCCGATCTCCTTCCACGCATGGCTCGGCAGCGACTGGGGCGTGCTCTTCTCCCATCCCAAGGATTTTACGCCGGTCTGCACTACCGAGCTTGGATATATGGCGCGTATGAAGCCGGAATTCGACAAGCGCGGCGTCAAGATCATCGGTCTTTCGGTCGATCCGGTGGACAGGCATTCCGGCTGGGCGAACGACATCGCCGAGACCCAGGGCACGGCGCCGAACTTCCCGATGATCGGCGATCCGACGCTGGCCGTTTCCAAACTCTACGACATGCTGCCCGCCGCGGCCGGCGAGACTTCCGATGGCCGGTCGGCTGCGGACAACCAGACCGTCCGCAACGTCTACGTCATCGGCCCGGACAAGAAGATCAAGCTCGTCATCTCCTATCCGATGACCACCGGCCGCAATTTCGATGAGATCATGCGGGTGATCGACTCGATGCAGCTTACCGCCAAGCATCGGCTGGCGACGCCGGTCAACTGGAAGCCCGGCGACGACGTCATCATTGCCGGCTCGGTTTCCAACGAAGAGGCGAAGAAACTCTATCCGCAGGGCTGGAAGGAGCCCAAGCCCTATATCCGCATCGTGCCGCAGCCGGTGCTGACCTGATCGGTCCACTGGCGAGGGCGGCCAGTCCGCCCTCGCCGACCCCAAAACATCCTCGCCCCAATTCCTATTCAGGAGAGAACAATGACCACCATGAACAAGCCGCGTATCGTCGTGCTCGGCGCCGGATTTGGCGGCCTGGAGCTGACGACGCTTCTGTCGGAAGCGCTTGGAGACAGCATCGACGTCACCCTGATCGACAAGAGCGATCACTTCGTCTTCGGCTTTTCCAAGCTGGACGTGATGTTCGGTCACAAGGAGCCGGGAGCAGTCCGTCTTCCCTATGCGAACTATGCCAAGCCGGGCGTGAAGCTGTTGAAGCGCACCATCACCCAGATCGATCCTGTCACCCGCCGCGTCACCACCGACGATGGCGTCTTCGATGCCGACATCCTGGTCGTGGCGCTCGGCGCCGAGTATGATTTCGACGCGACGCCCGGCCTCGCCGGCACCACCGAATTCTACACGGTGCCGGGCGCGGAAAAGCTCAGGCACGTGCTGTCGGAATTCAAGAAAGGCCGGGCGCTGGTCGGCGTCTGCGGTGCGCCCTACAAATGCCCGCCGGCGCCGAATGAATGTGCGCTGATGCTGCACGACTATCTTCTCAGCCGCGGCATCCGCGACGACTGCGAAATCGACCTCGTCCTGCCGCTGCCGAGCCCGGTGCCACCGTCACCGGACACGTCACGCGCACTGATCGCGGCTTTTGCCGAACGCAATATCCGTTTCACCCCCGGCCGCCGCGTCGCATCGGTCGACAATGCCAGGAATGTTGCCGTCCTCGATGACGGCACCGAAATGCCCTTCGACCTGTTCCTCGGCGTGCCCAAGCACCGCGTGCCGCCGGTCGTGCTCGAAAGCGGCATGGCAGTGGACGGCTGGATCCCCGTCAACCCGCGGACGCTCGAAACCAAGTATGAGAATGTCTATGCCGTCGGCGACGGCGCCAATACCGGCACGCCGAAGGCAGGCGTGTTTGCCGAAGGAGCGGCGCGTGCCGTGGCGACCGCGCTGATCGCCAAGCTGGCAAACCGCGGAGAGGCTGTCCAATATAACGGCTTCGGCACATGCTACATCGAGTTCGGCGCCGGTCGTATCGGCAAGGTCGAGGTCGACTTCTTCTCCGGCCCCAGCCCGACCGGCACTTATTATGAGCCGTCGGTCGATCTGAGGAAGGACAAGGAATTCTTCGGCTCCAGCCGCCGCGCCCGCTGGTTCGGGCTCTGAGTGGCAGGTTTCGCCTGGGTCGGCGTTGCAGGTCGGCCAATTCCATAATAGACGGGCTTGGCCATGGCAGTCCTGCCCGGAATTTTCGGCAAGGTGCGGCCAGTTCATCGGTCCGACGTCACAAGCCCGGCTGGCGCCACACGCGCCAGCCATTCTAATTCATCTCCCCTTTTCTCATCCCTTCTGATCAGGATTTCAAAATCATGACCACCATTTCCGTGGACACGAGCGCCACAGGAACATTTGCCGGCACCGACGGCGTGGACGAGGTCGACGCCAGCGACGGTCTGGGAACCGCCACCTATGCCGGCTTCGAAAAGCTGAGCTTCGGCTGGTCCGGCGATTTCAGCGCCAGCATTGCACAACTGAACTCGTTCTCCTCGATCGAATTGCACGATCCGTCCTTCAGCAACAAGATCGTGCTGACGGGCGACGGCGGTGTGCTGGATTTTTCGGCGCGCCTGTCGTCGGCGGTGCTGCTCGATGTCGACGGCTCCGCCCTGACATCCGCCTCCACGATCACCGGAACCAGCCAGGCCGATCATTTCAGCGGCTTTCACATCGGTGACGCCATCTCCGGCGGCATGGGCGACGACACCTTGGAGATAAAGAATGGCACCGTGGGCAGCGGTACGTTCGACGGTGGCGACGGCCACGACACCGTCACCGGCGACCTGGTCTCGCTCGGCGGGCTGGTGACCACGAATGTGGAAGCGCTCAGCGCCAATTCTCTCGCTGCAACCGTCGCCCAGATCAAGTCCTTCGCGACCGTGACCGTCGTCGACAAGCTCTACCTGGTCGGTGATGGCGGCACGCTGGACCTCTCGACGCTCGCCAGCAATCCCGCTGTCGATGCGTCCACCGCAACCTCGATGGTGACTTTGACGGCGAGCGCATCGGGCAGTTCGCTCACCGGATCGAACTTCGGCGACGTTCTGAACGGCGACGACGGCAATGACAGCCTGAAGGGCGGAAAAGGACGCGACACCCTCTACGGCAATGACGGCAACGACACGCTCCAGGGCGGCGGCGCCAACGACGTCCTCGACGGCGGCAACGGCGATGACCGCTTGATCGGCGGTTCGGGCAGTGACACACTCAGCGGCGGAGCTGGCGACGATACGATCGTATTGTCCACCAAGCTATTTGCTGCCAGCCGCGGCAGCGTCACCATCGACGGCGGCGCCGGAAGCGACCTTATCAACGGATATGATCTTGGTCACACGATCTTCAAACATGTCGAAACCCTAGCTGCAAGCGGCCACGCTGTCACGGCCAGTATTGCGCAGTTGAGCTCGCTTTCGCTCATTATCGCTGCAACGTCCTTCAATCTCATCGGCGAAGGCGGAACCTTCGACCTGGCGAAGATCAATACGGCCCCGACCACCGGGGTCGATGCCTCGATGGCGACATCGAAGGTCATCCTCTCCGGTATCGGGGCGGACGAGATGCTCACCGGTACAGCCTATGGCGATACCATCAACGGAAGAGAGGGAAGCGATACGCTTGTCGGAGGCGCAGGCGCCGACCGGCTGGACGGCGGCAGCGGCATCGACACGGTCAGCTATGCCGGTGCCGCAAAGGGCGTGGTTGTCTCGCTGACAGCGCCTGTCGACAACACCGGTGATGCCAAGGGCGATGTCTTCGTCTCGATTGAAAAATTCGTCGGATCGAGCCATGCCGATACGTTCACCGGCAAGGCGACAGCCGATGATTTCTCGGGCGGTGCCGGCAATGACAAGCTGTCAGGCGGCGGCGGCAACGACCTGCTCAATGGCGGTGCGGGCGCGGACAAGCTGATCGGCGGCACCGGCATCGACACCGCATCCTATGCCGATGCGACGGCGAGCGTTCATGCCAATCTCGCATCGCACGGCGCCAACACCGGTGACGCCGCCGGCGACACCTATTCCTCGATCGAAAACGTTACTGGAACGAACTTCGGTGATGAGCTGACCGGAAATGCCGGCGCCAATGTGCTGGACGGCGACGCCGGCGACGACCTCCTCATCGGCGGCGCAGGCGCTGACGCGCTCATCGGCGGCGACGGTTTCGATGTCGTGTCTTATGCCACGGCAAGCAAGGGTGTAACGGCCAACATGAACACGCCCTCGTCCAACACCGGCGACGCCAAGGGCGATACCTATTCCTCGATCGAACTGCTCGTCGGATCGACCCACGCCGATGTTCTCGTCGGAGACGCCGGCAACAACCTGTTCCAAGCCGGTTCCGGAAATGACGTCATCAAAGGCGGCGGCGGCGACGACCAGATCTACGGCGAAGCCGGCGCGGACGTGCTTTACGGCGGCAGCGGAGCAGATGTGTTCTGGTTTGCCCACGCTTCCGACATCGGGACGTCGAAAAATGCGTGCGATACGATCATGGACTTCAAGCAGTCGGAGAAAGATTTGATCGAACTCTCGCAGATCGATGCCGATATCCATTCCCACGGCCAGCAAGCCTTCAACTTCATCGGCACATCCGCCTTCAGCAAGACGGCCGGCGAGCTGCGTTTCCAGACGACGTCCTCGGATACTTACATTTATGGCGACACCGATAGCGACGGCAAGGCAGACTTCGTCCTGCATCTGGGCACGGTCGTGCATCTGACGTCCGCGGATTTCGGGTGATCTGGCCAGACCATCGAATGGATGTGCCGGCGGGGACGGCCGGGCTCCGCCGCTACCGCGCCAGCCACCCGCCATCGACATTGAGGATGGCCCCGGTCACATAGGCCGACGCTGGCGAAGCGAGGAACACGGCGGCGCCGGCGATGTCCGTGGCCTCGCCCCAGCGACCAGTCGGGATGCGCTCGAGAATCTGCCGCGACCGCTCGGGATCCGCCCGCAGGGCCGTCGTGTTGTCGGTGGCGATATAGCCTGGCGCAACGGCGTTGACGGTCACCCCATGCGGCGCGAGCTCATTGGCAAGCGCCTTCGTCAGGCCGGCCACCGCGTGTTTCGACGCGGTGTAGCCGGGCACGCGGATGCCGCCCTGGAAGGACAGCAGCGACGCGATCATGATGATCCGGCCGGATTTGCGCGCCTGCATCCGCCGCGCCGCCGCCTGAGACAGGAACCAGGTGGCGTCGAGATTGGTCGAAAGCACGGCGCGCCAATCCTCCTCGGCGTGAACGGCCAGATCGGCGCGGCGGATGATGCCGGCATTGTTGACAAGAATGTCGATCGCACCGAACTCGCCTTCGATCCGCTCGATCATCTCTTCGGCCGCGCGGGCATCGAGCAAGCCGAGATCCGCATGCACCTCCCTCGCCTGCCTGCCGGTGGCTTCGATGGCCACAGCCGTTTCAGCGCCCGGCCTGCTGTGGCTAGTGAAGGCAACATCCGCACCGGATGCCGCCAATGCGACTGCAATCGCCTGACCGATCCCGGCCGCGCCGCCGGTCACCAGCGCCCGCCGGCCCTCCAGCGAGAAAGCGTTTTTCCAGTCGAATGTCGCTGCCATGGCGATCGTCCTTCATTGTCAGGTTCCGGAAAGCCGAAGGCCGTCCTTGTCGAAGAGATGTAGATCGCGCGCATCGAAGGCGAAGGTCATCGTCTGACCCTTGGCAAGTGCATGCTGGCCCGCGAGCACCGCGAGGACGAGTTCACCAGTCGAAGCATGCGCATGTACGACCGTCTCCGAGCCAAGCGCCTCGACCAGATCGATTGCGACGGAGACGCCATGCTCGCCGTCCTTGGCCAGCCGGATATGCTGCGGCCGGATGCCAACAGAGACTGCCTCCCCCATGCTTGCCCGTTCGGCCCTTCGTGGCACCGTCACGACCTCCTGCCCCAGCAGCTTGACGTCCGTTCCCGCCTCCGTAACCCCGGCGATGGTTCCGGGTAAAAAATTCATGCTGGGGGCGCCGATGAAGCCGGCAACGAAACGGTTGGTCGGACGGTTATAGAGGTCCAGCGGCGAACCGACCTGCTCGACCCGACCCTTGCGCAGCACGACGATGCGGTCGGCGAGCGTCATCGCCTCGATCTGGTCGTGGGTGACGTAGATCATCGTCGTCTTCAGCCGGGCGTGCAGCGCCGAGAGCTCGGCCCGCATGGAGATGCGCAGTTCGGCGTCGAGGTTCGACAGCGGTTCATCAAGCAAAAAGGCCGTGGGATTGCGCACGATGGCGCGCCCGATCGCCACGCGCTGCCGCTGGCCGCCGGAGAGCTGGCCGGGGCGACGGGTGAGATAGTCGCCGATATCGAGCATGCGCGCGGCTTCCGTGATGCGCGCATCGATCTCGGCTTTCGGCATGCGGGAATTTTCCAGCCCGAAGGCAAGGTTCTGGCGGACGCTCATATGCGGGTAAAGCGCATAGGACTGGAACACCATGGCGAGCCCGCGATCAGAAGCCGGAACATCGTTGACCAGCTTGCCGCCGATGCGGATTTCGCCGCTCGACGGCCGGTCGAGACCGGCGATCTGGCGCAGCAGCGTCGATTTTCCGCAGCCGGACGGGCCGACGAAGACGACGAACTCTCCTTCACCGATATCGAGATCGATGCCGTGCAGCACATCGATGGCGCCGAAGGATTTGGTGACTTTTTCGAGGACGATCTGGCCCATGTCGCTTCCCTTATTTCAGCCCGGACGTAGCAATGCCGCGCGCGATGAACCGCTGCAGGAACACGAAGACGAGGATCACCGGGATCATCGTCACCACGGTCATGGCGAGGATGTAATGCCATTGCACGTTCAGCTGGCCGGAATAGACATTCAGCCCGACCTGCAATGTGTAAAGCGATGAGCGGCTGAGCACGATCAGCGGCCACAAGAAATCGTTCCACCGCCAGACGACCGAGAAGATGGCAAGCACGGCCAGCGCCGGCGCCGAGAGCGGCAGCACGATGCGCCAGTAGATCTGCCATTCCGACGCCTTGTCCATCCGCGCGGCGTCGATCAACTCGTCGGGAATGGTCAGCATATATTGCCTGAGCAGGAACACACCGGTCGGCGTCGCCACCGTGGGCAGGATCACGCCCCAGAGATTGTCGAGCAGGCCAAGCGTCGAGACCACCGAATAGAGCGGCACCATGATCACCGCGAGCGGCACCATCAAGGTGGCAACGATCAGGACGAGAATGATGTTCTGGCCGCGGAATTTATACTTGGAGAGCGCGAACGCGGCCATGGAGTTGACGACAAGCGTGATCAGCGTCGCCATGACGGTGACGAAAACCGAGTTCCAGAGATAGCGCAGGAAATCGAAATGCAGGAAGGGTTCGGTATAGTTCGAGGTCTCGAACGATATGCTCTGCACCGGCTTGCGATTCCTGATATTGACCTTGACGATCGCCTGCGGATTTTGCGGATCGACCATCTGGGAAACGATGCCGACACGGCGGACTTCCGCCAACTTGGCCTTCGAGCCATCCGGCATGGTCACGTCATATAGCTGCAGCGGCTTGTCGTAACCGGCGACCGTCACCGTCTCGGTGACATAGGGCAGCAGCGAAGGCGGGAATTCCGAGAGCGCCGCCGGCGTCTTGAACGAGGAGAGCGCCAGCCATGCCGCCGGTCCGAACATCAACAAGAGCCCGCCGATCAGCCAGATCCAGGTGAACACATCCGTCCAGTGCCAGCCTTTGCCGCCCCGGCGACGCGTCAGGAATTGCACGACTGTCGACATCAGCGCGCTCCCTTCTTCTCGTTGCGGCGCGATGCCGCCATTTGCGCCAATGTGAGCACGACCAGCACGGCACCCATCAGGATGGAGGCCGCCGCCGCGAGGCCCGGATTGCGCAGTTCCGAGGCAAAGCCGGTCTCGTAGATATATTGCACCATGTACATCGTGCTGGTGCCCGGCCCGCCATGGGTGAGCACGAAGGCTTCGTCGAAAATCTGCACCGCGCGGATCAGCGCCAGCACCAAGACGACGATGAGGTTCGGCATCAACAGCGGCAGCGTGATGCGCCAGAAGACGCGCGAACGGCTGGTGCCATCCATCTCGGCGGCCTCGTAAAGGTCTTTCGGGATCGCCTGCAGGCCGGCGAGCAGGATCAGCGTGTAGAAGCCGACATGCGCCCAGATCGACACACCGATGGAGGCAAAGAACGAGGTCGTGCGCTCTGTCAGCCAGTCATAGGGCGCCATGCCGAAGAGTTTTTGGCAGACGGCGTTGAGCACGCCCTGGCGCTCAAAAATCCAGCGCCAGATCAGCCCGGTGACCACTGGCGACAAGAGCACCGGAAAGAAGAACACGGCGCGCCAGAAGCCGCGACCGATGATCTCGCGGTTGAGGATCAGGGCCGTGATCAGCGCCGCGCTGATCATCAGCGTCACCTGGATAACCACGAACCAGGCGGTATTGCCGGCCGCGATCCAAAAGACGTCCTGCTTGCAGGAGTTGGGATCGAGGTAATTGCCGCAGGAAAATATCTCGTCATATTGCTGCAGCCCGGCAAAGCGCCGCTGGTCGAGAAAGATGGCCGAGCCGCCGGTCAGCGAATAGATGAAATTGACGACGAACGGGACAAGCACGAACACGCCGAAGATCGCCATGTTCGGCGCCAGGAAGAAGGCGGCCATGCCCGTCTGCCCTGCCTTTCGCTGGAGGAGGCTGAGCGGAATGTCGATAATAGCCATCAACCGGCCGACAACAGCCATGGCCATGGATTGCGACGCGACTGCGATGCCGTTTTCCTTCACCCGTTTAACCTCCCCTGAGGCCGGCGCACAGATCTGCCAATCCGCACGCCGGCACTGACGACACACTCTACTGCGCTGCCTTCACCTTCTCCGCGATATCGGAATCAATCCGCTTGAATGCATCATCAAGGCTCATCTCACCCGCCATCGCCTGGCCGACGCGGCTGACGAGTGCGCCGTAATAGGTGTCGGACCATGACCAGCCCGGCAGCTTCAGCGCTTCCGGCGCGGTCGTCGACGTCGCCTTGACGAAGGTGTTGAGCGCCTCCTTGGCGAATTTGTTGTCGGTCTTGAAGTCGAGCCCGCTGGCGATCACTTCCTTGTTCGACGGCAGGAACAGCGTCCGTTCGGCGAATTCCTTGGCGACCGGGGTCGAAGCGAGGTAATCCAGCACCTTGGCGACATCCTTGGGATTTTTCGTCGATTTGATCGCCACTAGGCCAGCGCCGCCGGGCATGCCGGTGCAGGCGGCCGGGCCGCAGGGGCTGCCGATCGCAACCCAGTCGAAATTCGTGCCGATCTTGGTCATGAAATTCGGGATCTGCCAGGAACCGGCATAGTAGACGGCGACCTGGCTGTTGATGAAGTCGTCAGCCGCCGGCTTGTAGGTGGTGCCGGAAGCGGACACCCAGACATCCTTGTCGTTGAGGCCGTCGGCATTCCACTTGACCAGTTGCGCGAGATATTTCTTGGCGCCATCGTCGAGCGGCGCCGGCTTGCCGTCCTTGCCGATATAGTTGGCGCCATAGGAGATCGCCGGACCGGTGATGCGATGGCCGGAACGGTCGATGGCGAAGGCGTAAGGGATCTGCTGGCTCTTGGCGACCTTGTCGGCCGCGGCCACCCAGTCTTCCCAGGTCGCCTTATCGCCCGGCAGCGCCACACCGGCCTGGTCGAACAGCGTCTTGTTGGCAAATCCGCCGGTCAGCGTGATCTGCGTCATGAAGCCGGGAATGATGTTTGTCCCGTCGGGGCGCATCCAGTCGAGCTGGTCGCCATAGTTCTTCTTCCAGAAGTCCGCGTCTTTGAGATAGGGCGTCAGGTCCAGCCAATATTGCGACAGCGATTTCAGATTGGTGACGCGGGCGATATCCGGACCATTGCCGGCGGCGAGCTGCACCGGCAATTGTTCCTTGATCGTCGAATAGGCGACCTCGTCGATGGTCACGTGGATATCGGGATTGTCCTTGTTGAAGCGGTTGATCAGGTCTTTCAACACCTCACCTTCCACGCCGTCGGAATACCACATGATGCGGACGTCGCCGGCAAAGGCCGCGGTGCTGGAAAGCAGCGCAAGCCCAAGGGCGCCCAGAATGGTTATGCTCTTCTTCATCGTCTCCTCCTTCGATGGACGGTTTATCCGTCAGTTGAACATGCTTGGTCCTCTGCCCGACCGCAGCAATCAATGCCTCCCGGAGAACAGCGTTGCCGCTCCCTCGACGCTCCATTCGCCGGGGTTGACCGTGCGGCCCTCGGCCACGATCCTGCCGTCGGCGTGACAGACCACCAGGCCATAATCGGGATCATCGACCGTCAGCGCGCCGTCGTCGCCTTCCGAGACCGCAAGGCCTGAGAACCGGGCCATGAACGCCTCGTCCGAACCATCCACGCCGCGCTCGCCCATGCGGACGATCCAGCTTGTCCTGTGCCCCGTGAGCCGCAGTTCATTGCCCGCCGTCGGCCCCGTCTCGACCAGGGTAAGCGGCCCGCTGCCCTTAAGCAGCACCATGCCCTCGCCCGACCGGGCCACGGCCACGTCGCCTGATATCGTCGATGCGTCGAACATCTGGCGCGGGAACCAAGCATGTGAAAAACCAGGCTGTTCGGCAACGCAATCGAAGGTCAGGATTGCCAGGCCGCGATAGTGATAAAGCTTCGGTAGCGTGCCCGATCCGCCCCAATAGGACGGACGGCCATAGCCGGAATGGATCGTCTCGCCCGGATGGTTGATCCAGACCTGTGCATCGGCATTGGCGCCGAGCCGCAGCTGAAGGACCGTTTCCTGGTAACCCCATTCATTCCAGCGATAATGCGCCGCCGTGCCGATGGCATAACCGGCGGTCTTGTAGTGATAGAGCCGGGCGATGCGATTTTCGCCCTGGGCGAAGACCCATTCCTGCGCGTCCGGCGATGTCCAGTCGGCAATTGCCGAAAGCTCGGCGGGGATTTCAAGCCCATGGTCGCGCAGGCAGATCGCCATTTGCGGCAGCGCGTGCACGCGGCGGCCGTAATTGCCTTTTCCCCAGAGCAGACGGGCAATGCCGGAGAGTTCCAGCGAGCCCGCCGCACGCAGCGTATGCTCGTAGGAGCGTCCCTGCGCGCCGGTCAGGATGCCGTGATGGGCGGAACGCGCAACGATCGTCACAAGCCGCAGGATCGCCTTCCGTGCCCTTTGGCGCACATCCGCATCAGGCGCCAGTGCAAAAAGCGCTGTCAACCCCTTGAGATCGATGGGGAAATAGGGCGCGGAATTGAACTCCRCCATTTCCCACGTGTCGAAATGGTCGAGCCAGACGCGCACCCGTGCGAGGCCTGTGGCCGACTGTTCGCGGCCGCTGCGGCCGGAGCGAACGAAACGCGCATCCGGATGCAGTGTGCCGGCAAGATAGGCGGCGGTGTGGAAGAGCAGTGCATGGTTTTCGGAAAAATACCATTGAACATCGTTGCCCGGCTCGTCCATCCAGTAGCGATAAGAGAGGATCGCATGATCGATCTTCTCCACCACATCCGGCGCGATATTCCGGCCATACGCGGTGCGGCACCAGAGCAGTGGCACGAGCGCGAAATCGGCGCAGTCGTGGCAGTCCTCAATGGTCGGCAAGGTCGCCGCGATCATCGCATCGGTTTTTTCGCCTGACCGGCCCGAGGCCAGGCGGGCCAGCGCCATGACATTGTCGGGCTCGCCGAATTCGGCGACTTCGTCCAGCGTCTCGCGGATGCGGGTTGCGAGGTCCGCGCCAGCGACGCCCTGACGTTCGGCATGGCAGATCTCGACACCGAAGACACGCGAGGCGGTAAATCCACCGGCGCTGAGGCTGACATGGAAATGCCGAAAGTCTGAGGGCAAGGCAGAGCTGTCGCCGAGGGAAAGCCGTGTTGCCCCGGCTGCGAGCGTCAGCGAAAGCCGCATCGGCTCTTCGCGCGACATGAAATCGCCCTCGACGATCACCGTCGCCTCGGCAGGTTCGGCAAGAGAGGCGGCTGTGACCAGCGCTGCCTCACCCGAACTGTAGACCGGCTTCTCGAAATGCATGTCGTCGAGCGCGGCCTCGATGCCTGCGGCGGTCGCGGCCGAGACGGGAACGGCAAGCGCCTGCTCCGCAGCGGGCCCCGACACATAATCCATCTGGAAGAAGTAGCGCGCGTCGCGCTCGGCAAGATCATCGAAGAAGACCAGGATTTCATTCAGCCCCGCCTTCAGCGAAACGACAAAATCCTGCTTGGCTTCGAGATTGCGGACATAGTCCGCCATGAAGCCGATTTCCACGCCATTGACGAACAGGATCGCGCCGCCGCAAGTGCCGAGTTTCAGCACGGCTTCGCCTGCGTCATCCGCGAAGACTTCGGTCCTGGCCCAGGTGCCGATCACCGTCGGGCGGAACCAGAAGCCTGAGAGATCGACCCGCGGCGAGCCGAACGGCAGCCAGAAGCGATGCGATGCGAAGCTGCCACCGATCTCAGGGCGCTTGCCACGCCGCGCCAAGCCGAAGGCGGTGCGGCACGGATATTCATGCGGAATAAAATTCTTGTGCTTGGTCAGGAAGAAGAACGGGTCCATCTCGCCCTTCATCGGCTGGTCGGGCACGTCATAGCGCGCCTCGGCCGTCACACCGAGCTGCCAATAGGTGATCGGCGCACCGGCGGGCAGCGGTCGCTTGAGATGGTCCTTGGCGGATATAGGGTTCATATGCGTGTTCATTTCAAGCTCGCCACGGGCACGGGATCGACATCGTTATAGGCCTGGTTCTCGCCGGTCATGCCCCAGACGAAGGCGTAAGGTCCGGTGCCGGCGCCCATATGGATGGACCAGGCCGGCGAAATCACCACATCGCCATTGGCGACGATCAGGTTACGGGTCTCATCGGGGCGGCCCATCAGGTGGATCACCCGGTCGGCCGCGTCGAGATCGAAATAGCAATAGGCCTCCATGCGCCGCTCATGCAGGTGTGGCGGCATGGTGTTCCAGACGCTGCCAAGCGCGAGATCGGTAATGCCCATCAGCAGCAGGCACGACGGGGCAACCTCTGGATGGATATACATCCTCAGCCGTCGCTTGTTGGAACGCTTCTCCTCGCCGAGGTCGAGCGGCTTGGACTCGTCTTTCGTGATCAGGCGATGCGGGATATCGCGACCGGCCGGAACCGAGTTCATATAGAAGCGCGCCGGTGTGGCCGGATCATCGCTTGCAAGCGTCACCTTCTCCGCGCCGCGGCCGATATAGAGCACATCGCTGTTGGCAACCGCAAAAGTCTCGCCGTCGATCGTGATCTTGCCCGCGCCACCGAGATTGGCCACGCCCATTTCACGCGCGGTGAAGAACAGCGGCGTCCCGATCTCCACGCCGTCGCCGAAGGAAAGTGGCTCTGCGGCCGGCGTGGCGGCGCCGACGATCATGCGGTCAACATGGGTGTAAGCGAATTCGATGTGGCCGGGCCGGAACAGGTCTTCGACCAGGAATTCGGCCCTCAACCGGGCGGTATCGAAACTGGAGATGTCGTGGGGCGAAACGCCGTAGATGACACGCATATCACGCAGCCTCCGCTTCGGTTTCGGTATGCTTGAGCGCTTCGGTCAGGCACAGGATGGCGAGCGCCTGGCCGTAGCCGGTCGGCTCGATCGGAATGTCCCGGTAGAATTGCAGGTCGTGACCCATGCGGGTACCGTAGGACACGTTTGCGACGGTTCCATTGTCGTCGACATTGGCAAGCACGGCGGCAAGCGCCCGCATGCCCGCCGCGTGGCAACCCGCCGGCCCGATGCCCAGCCGCGCGGCTTTCAATAGCCCATAGCCGAAACCCGCCGTCGCCGAGATTTCCTCGTAGGACTGGGGATCGTCGAGCAGCGTGTGCCATGCGCCCGACGGCGCTTGCAGCGCCAGCAGCGCCTCGATCTGCGTTTCGAGCACGCCGAGAAGGAAATTGCGCAGCGCAGCGGGAATGTTGGCGATCTCGATCAAGTCGAGGATGCCGAGCGTGATCCAGGCATTGCCGCGGCCCCAGAGCGCTTCGGCAAAATTATGCCGGCCGTCAAAGGTCCAGCCATGGAACCAGAGGCCGGATTTCGGATCGGCGAGATAGCGGGCATGCAGCAGGAATTGCCGGCAGGCCTCGTCGACCAGTTCGCGCCGACCGCTCGTCTCGCCATAGCAGGCAAGGAACAGGCCGACCATGACCAGCGTGTCGTCCCAGAGTTCGCGGTCGTTGATCTTGTCGGAAACGATATGCGGTATGCCGCCTTCCGGCGTCCGCGGCATTTCGGCAAGCACCCGGCTTGCCCAGCGGTCGAGTTCGCCCTGCCAGCGTTGATCGCGGGTTTCGCGCCAGAGAAGCGACAGTGCCAGCATCGGCGCGGTCGTATTGATGTTCAGCACTGGGAGGCCGGCGGCGAAACGACCCTCGTACCAGCGCTCGATCAGGCCCTTCAACGCGGGATCGCGGTTCAGCATCCACAGCCTGACCAGGCCGTAGAGGCCGACGCCTTGCGGCCATTCCCACGAATTGAAGCTGATATAGTCGCCTGCCGAGCCATCGAGATTGGGCTCGCTGTAGCGGCCGTCATGGCTGAGCTCGGTCATGCCCTGGACCAGCCGTTCGAGGCGCTCGCGCAGGACGCGTCCGCTAGGACTCATGAGCCGTCTCCTCCCGTGTCTCGCCACCCGGATTATTGCAGTCGGGCGTCTTGCAGGACAGGTGACACAACGAATTTTCTTGCGCAACATGAAAATTTCTTGCAGTCTCGCGCAACAATGCTTTGCAAGGGCCGCGCATGAGCACGATTGGCAAGAGAGGTAAACCCAGCCGCAAAGTGCGGCTGGAGGACATCGCGGCGCGCTGCGGCGTGTCGATGAGCACGGCGTCGCGGGCGCTTGCCGGTGAAAAGGGCGTGCGCGCTGAAATCCGTGCCCAGGTCACCGAGGTCGCCAAAGCCTTGAATTACAACATCCCGACTTCGGTCGCCGGACAGAAGATCATCCTCGCGGCAAGCAGCGTGGCGATGATCGACTATGTCCGGAACCAGTTCACAGCACAGGTTCTCGAAGGCCTGTACCAGCGCGCCGAAACGCTCGACATCGAGATCGTCACCCGGCCGGTTTCCGGCATGCCGGGGGATATTGAAGGCCTGCGCGAAACGCTGGCAGACGATGCGATCGCCGGCTTTCTTTTCCTCACGCTCGACGACGAAAGCGTCCTCTCGCTCAGCCGCGACTTCGGCAAACCGGTCGTGCTGATCAATGGCGACGATCCGCTGATGCGGCTGTCGAGCGTCACCCCCTGCAACCGTTCCGGCGCCAGGATCGGCGCCGAATATCTGCAGTCGCTCGGTCATGAGCGCATCCTCTTCCTCATGCGTCGCGGCCGCCGCACCATCGAGCGGCGCTTCGAGGGCTGGCGCGACGCGCTTGTCGCAAGCCGCACAGGCGAGATCGACGACCTGGTGATGGAGGTGGAGGATTGGCTGCCCGAGCTTGCCGCCGACGCCATCGAGAGCCGCATCGCCAGGCGCGGACTTGATTTCACCGCCGTGCTCGCGGCCGGCGAAAGCCTGGCCGCCGGCGCCATGCTGGGCGTGCAGAAGGCCGGCTTCAACGTGCCGGCTGACGTCTCGGTCATGGGCATGGACGACCTGCCACAGGCCGCCTTCTACCATCCGCCACTGTCCTCGATCCATGTGCCGATGCGCGAGATCGGCGCGACCGCGCTCGACCTGCTGCTCGACGCCGTCAGCGGCAATGCCGCGCCCGCCCGCCGCATCGAACTCGCCTGTCATATCGTCGAACGAAAATCGACGGCGGCTGTGCCAAAGCCCCTCACCCCGGCCTCTCCGAAAGGGGATCCAGAGCGATAGGTTTTCGCCGCCCCACTTCACCGCACCACACCGTAGGGAACGCTGTCGAAACGCACGGCCTCGCCTGTCATCGCCGAATGCTGGGCGGCCATGCCCATGGCAACGGCCCACCAGCCGTCTTCGAGCGTCACTTCCACCGCCTGCTTGCCGAGCGCCGCACGCTGGAAGCGCTGATGCTGGTAAAACGTCGAGCCATTGTGATCGCCGGCGGCAAGCAGTGCCGGATCAACCGGGATTTCCACCAGGCGCGGCCCCTTGGGATCGCGTGGCGAAGCGATGACCTGCGGCACCGGCGGCGCGCCGAGATGATCAGGCCAGAACCGGCCCGGCCCCGGCACATGCGCCTCGATCTTGCCCTTCGGCCCGACGGCAGAAATCTCCTCCTGGTAGCGCGCGCCCTCGGCGAACATGCAGAGTTCCAGCATCGCCCTGGCGCCTGAGGCAAAATCGACGATCACATAAGCATTGTCCCAGATATCGGAATGCTCGCCGCCATAGACTTCGTCCAGATGGTTCACCGACTGCCCACCCGACGCCATCACCCGCATCGGATCGGATTCGAGGATGAAGCGCATCAGGTCGAAGAAATGGCAGCATTTCTCCACCAGCGTCCCGCCTGTGTTACGATTGAGGCGGTTCCAGTCGCCGACCTTTTCCAGAAAAGGAAAGCGATGCTCACGGATGGTCAGCATCTTGATGCCGCCTGTCAGCGCCTCCGCCTCTTCAACTAGCCGCGCCACCGGCGGCATGTAGCGGTATTCCATCGCCACCCAGATCGGCGCCGGATAGGCGGCACGAAGGGCGGCGAGCCTCGGCGCATCCTCCGGCGCGGTGAACAGCGGCTTTTCCACCAGGATCGGCAGCGGTCGGATCGCGGCAATTTCTTCCAGCTGCTGCAGATGCAGGTAGTTGGGGCTGACGATCAGCAGGCAATTGACCGCATCGACCGCCAGCACTTCGGCAATCGAGCCTGCCATGATCGAGCCGGGCGCCATTTCTCCGGCAATCGCGCGCATGCCGGCATCCGGCTCGTAGATCGCCGCAACCCGCGCGTTGGGGAGAAGCGCTATGTTGCGCAAATGCTCCTGCCCCATCATGCCGCAACCGATCAGACCGTAAGTCAACGTCATCCTGCAAAACCTATTTCAAACGCGCCACATAGCGGGCGACCGCGGGATCGAACCATGTGTGCGACACTTCGGCTTTGGCGCCATGCTGTTCCTGGCTGATGCGCAGCACATGCGGCACAGGCGCGCCGGCCACCATGCCGAATTCGGCAGGCGTCCAGTCCGGCACCGTGCCGAGCCCGATACGATCCTCAGCCCGCACGATCCACAGGCCGAGCTTCTGGCGATAATAAAGGTAGAGCGACTCCGACAATTCCTCCGCCTTCAGCGCCTCCGCATAACCGGCATCGAGCCAGATTTCCTCCAGCGCCGCGGGCTTGCCGGAAAGCCAGCGGATGCGGCGGATGCGGTGCGCCTCGCCGGATGTGCCGAATTGCGGCAGATCGGGCGGCTTGGGGCAGCGATCGACGCTCACGATCCCCGCCGTCGGCAGGCCCCCGCCTTCCAGCAGTTCCAGCCGGAACATGGCATACACGCTCTCGGGATCGCTGATGGCGCGGACATAGTTGCCGGAACCCTGCCTACGCTCCAGAAGACCGCGCTTCCCCAGCTCCGCCAACGCCTTTCTCAGCGTCCCGACCGCGATCCCAAGTTCAACCGCCATGTCGCGCTCCGGCGGCAGCCGCTCCCCGCCGATCAGCCGGTTGGCCGCGATGTCGCGGACCAAAAGTTCGGCGATCTGGATGTAGATCGGCAGGCTGCCGGCGGTCTGGATCATGTCCATCGGCGCCCTCCCAGGGCGCTGGAACGAAAATTGATACACTATTGATCTACATTAAACTTGATGTTACGCAAGAGAAAAGTTCAGTCCGAGAGAAAGATCATGACGGTCGTTCCGATAACATCCGCCGATCTCGATGCCGCCGAAGTGTCCTGGTTCGCCGCCCTCTGTTCCGATGATTATGAATATCTGGCAGTCCCCGACGGCCGGCTGCGATCGAGCTTCGAGCATTGTTCCGACATCGCAAAAAGGGCTGAGAAACTCGGCTTCCGCAACATCCTTTGCCCCTCCTCCTACCAGGTGGGTCAGGATACGCTGAGCTTCGTCGCCGCCTGTGCGCCGCTGACCGAAAAGATCAACATGCTCGCCGCCATCCGCTGCGGCGAAATGCAGCCGATCATGCTGGCCCGTACGGTCGCCACGCTCGACCACATGCTGAAGGGCCGGCTGACGCTCAACGTCATCAGCTCCGACTTTCCCGGCGAGGTCGCCGACAGCGCCTTTCGCTATCGGCGCAGCCATGAAGTGGTCGAAATCCTGCGCCAGGCCTGGACGCGTGACACGATCGATTTCGACGGCGAGGTCTATCGCTTCGAGGGCGTTTCGACCGACCCGGCAAAACCCTATCAGCAGAATGGCGGTCCGCTGCTCTATTTCGGCGGCTATTCGCCGGATGCGCTGGAGCTCTGCGGCGCGCAATGCGACGTCTACCTGATGTGGCCGGAACCAAAAGAGCAGCTCGCCGAACGGATGAAAGCCGTCCATGAACGCGCCGCCGCCCATGGCCGGACGCTCGACTACGGCCTGCGCGTCCATATGATCGTCCGCGACACCGAGAAGGAGGCGCGGGACTATGCCGAACACCTCGTCTCTAAGCTCAATGACGAATATGGGCGCATGATCCGCGAACGGGCGCACGATTCCATCTCGCTCGGCGTCGCCCACCAGGCCCGCGCCCGCGACCTTGCCGACCAGTTCGGCTATATCGAACCACATCTCTGGACCGGCATCGGCCGCGCCCGTTCCGGCTGCGGCGCGGCCATCGTCGGCTCGACCGACCAGGTGCTTTCGGAACTCCAGGCCTATCGCAAGATGGGCATCCGCGCCTTCATTCTCTCCGGCTACCCGCATCTCGACGAGGCCGAGCATTTCGGCACCAAAGTGCTGCCGCAGCTGAAAACCTGTTCGCTGCCATACGAATATGGCCGCGTGCCCGCCGACACGCCGGCAACGCCGCTTGGGAATGGGCCGCGCCGCTGATGCAATGCGCCAGCGATGCGCGTTGATGCGTCGCCCGGTTTCGGCTCATTTCACTCCATTGACGAAATACCGGATGCATTCCCTGAGATAGTCGTTCCGGTTGGCGGCAGGCGACGGTGTTTCACCGTTGGTCGAGAAACGGCTTGAAGCGTAGAGCACGTCGATCAGCAGCGATGCCGCGGCATAGGGGTCGCCAAGCTGCGATGCGCCGCGCTCCTTCCAATCGGTGAGCCAGAAGGCAAGCTGCTTCTTGTCGCGTTCGAACCCGTCCACGTTGACGATCGCCTCGAGTTCCGGAACCACATGTGCCTCGGCGAGCGCCAGCCGGATGAAGCGCATTTGCGGCAAATCCGTGCAGGGATCGACATCGACCCGCAAAAGCTTCACCAGGGCGGTCTCGAGGCATGTCTCCTCGATTGCCCGGGCAAAGGCCAGCGAATTCTTGCCATGCGCAGCGACCAGTGAGCGGAACAGATCGAGCTTGCTGGGAAACAGACGATAGAGCGTCCGCTTGGAGATCGTGCAGGCCGACGAGACGTCATCCATCCGCATTGCGGCAAAGCCGACCCTCAGGAAAATATCCATGGCTGCGGCGATGACGATGTCCATCTGCTCCTGATCGGAACGCACTTTCGGACGGCCTCGTCCCGCGCTTGGTCGAGGTATGGCGTTGAAGCTTCTCATCATCCCGGTCCCCAGAGATATCAGCTGTTGATTTTGTTCAATGCGACGTGACAAGGCTTGCCTCCGCGTTTGGCTTGCTTCGGAAAGGGCTGGCGATGATCTGCCCGAGATCATCGATGAAGGTGAAGATGACGGGGATCACCAGCAGGCTGAGGAAGGTCGAGGTGATCAGCCCGCCGATGACGACGATCGCCATCGGCGCGCGGAAACTTGCATCGCCGCCGCTCCAGCCGAGCGCCACCGGCAGCATGCCGGCGCCCATGGCGATCGTCGTCATGATGATCGGCCGCGCTCGCTTGTGGCAGGCATCGACAAGCGCCGGAATCCGGTTCAGGCCGCGCCTGCGGGCGACGATCGCGTATTCGACCAGCAGGATGGAGTTCTTGGTCACCACGCCCATCAGCATCAGCAGGCCGATCACCGCCGGCATCGAGAAGGCTGTGCCGGTCATCACCAGCGGCGCCAGCGCACCACCCAGCGACAACGGCAGCGCCATCAGGATGGTCGCAGGCTGGAGGAAATCATGAAACAGCAGGACGAGGACGGCGTAGATGCAGAATATGCCGATGCCCATGGCGATGCTGAAGCTGGAGAACAGTTCCGACATGCGCTCCAATTCACCTTGTTCAACCAGATGCACATTGCCGGGCAGGTTGCGGATGGACGAGAGACTCCGCACCTCGCTCATCACGTCGCCCAAGGCGCGGCCGTTCAGCTCGATGGAAAACGTGACGTTGCGGTAGCGGTCGAGGCGATCGATCTGCGAAGCGCTGCCGCCGATCCGGATCGTGGCGATCGATCCCAGCGACACGGCGCCCTTCGTTCCGGTGACGCGCAACTGCGACAGGGCGTCGATGCTGTTGCGCACCGACGGCTCCAGCCGGACACGGATGGCGATCTGCCGCTCAGGCAGATTGAGCTTGGAGAGCGAGGACGAATAGTCGCCATTGGTGGCGATGCGTACGACCTTGGCAATATCCTCCGACGTCACGCCCATCGCCGCCGCTCGCTGGAAATCCGGAATGATCTGGATTTCCGGAGCCTGTAGCGAGGCGCTGGAGGTGATGTTGCCGACGCCCTTCAGGCTGCGCAGATCCTTCTCGACCGAACTGGCCGCGAGGTCGAGCGCATCGGCATCGTCGCTGGCGAGCGTCACCTGCAGCTTGGTGCCGTTGCAGCCGGTGCCGACTTCGAGGCGAATGCCGGGGATCGCCGACAGCGCATTGCGGATATCGGCCTCGACATCGGCTTGCGAGCGGCTGCGATCATCGACGGAGGTGAGGTCGACGGTCAGCGTCGCCGTCGTCGGATCGGCCGTTTCCGACGAATTCATCGGGTCGCCGGTCGAGGCGGTGCCGATCGAGGCGAAGACATGCCTGACGTCCTTGACCTTGCTGATCAGGCCGGTCGCCTCAGCCGTCACCTTCTCGGTATCGGCGAGCTGGCTACCGGGCTGCAAGGTGATGGTGACACTGGTCTGCGCGTTGTCGGACATCGGGAAAAAACCGGTCTTGAGCAGCGGGATCGCCGACAGCGACACGGCAAGGAAGAGAACGACGCCCAACACCGTCAGCTTGCGATGGTTAAGGCAGGCGCGGACGAGTTTGAGATAGAGGCGCATCACGGCGCCATCCCGCTCGACATGATCCCTCGGTTTCATGAAATAAGCCGCCATCATCGGCGTCAGGAAACGGGCGACCATCAGCGACGCGACCACTGCGACGGCCGCGGTGACGCCGAACTGGCGGAAGATCAGGCCCGGAATGCCGCTCATGAAGGCCGTCGGAAGGAAAACGGCAACCAGGGTGAAGGTCGTGGCGATCACAGCCAGCCCGATCTCGTCGGCCGCCTCCATCGCCGCCTGCATCGGCGTCTTGCCCATGCGCAGGTGCCGCGCGATATTCTCCACCTCGACGATCGCGTCATCGACAAGGATGCCGACCACCAGCGACAGCGCCAGCAGCGAGATCGTGTTGAGGCTGAAACCGGCGAAATAGACCACCAGGAAGGTGGGGATGATCGACAGCGGCAGTGCGACGGCCGAAAGCACCGTGGCGCGCCAGTCGCGCAAAAACAACCACACGACGACGATCGCCAGCAATGCACCCTCATAGAGCATGTGCATCGACGAATTGTAGTTCGACTGGGTCGGCGCCACGGTGTTGCTGGCCTCGGTAACGGTGACGCCGGGATGGGCGGCCTGGAAGCTCAGCATCGCGGTCCGGATGTCCTTCACCACACCGGTGTCGGAAAAACCGTTCGACCGCTTGATCTGAACCGCAATCACCGGCTTGCCGTCGAAGGTCGCAAGCGAGGTGCGATCCGCGATCGTGTCGCTGACCTTGGCGACCTGGTCGAGACGGACGCTGACACCGCCGGACAGCGGGATCGACAGCGCCGAAATCTCGTCGACGGACGACACGGCACCCAGCAGGCGGATGGTCTGCTGCCGGCCGCCGATATCGGCCTTGCCGCCGGATTCGTCGATCTGCACGGACTTCAGCGCGGTCGATATATCAGATGCGGTGACGCCGAGCGACGTCATGAGGACGGGGTAGAGATCCACATGGACTTCGCGATCGACGCCACCGGCTCTATCGACTTCTCCCACACCCTTGACCGTGAGCAGGGCCTTGGTGAGGTCATTGTCGACAAACCAGGAAAGTTCGGTTTCATCCAGCTTGTCGGACTGGATGACATAGGTAAGCAACGCTGTGGACTGCACGGACTTCTTCGACACCTGCGGCGTCGCCATGTCCGTCGGCAGATCCGGGCTGGCGCTGTCGACGGCATTGCGCACTTCGCTCAGCGCCTCCTCGGTATCCTTGCCGATCTCGAAGGAGACACTGATCGACACCGCGCCATCGGTGATCGTGGTGGCGATGTGATCAAGTTGGCTCAGCGAGGCGAGCTTGTCCTCGATCTTGCGCGCCACCTCGGTTTCCAGCTGCGACGGCGCGGCTCCTTCGAGCGAGGCCGAGATGGTGATCGTCGGCAGGTCCATATCGGGGAATTGCTGCACCGACAGTTTCGAGAAGGCCAGCAGGCCGCAGACTGTCAGCAGTACGAAGAGCAGGATGGCGGGAACCGGATTGCGGATCGAGAAGGCGGAAATATTCATTGCGCGGCCTCTTCGGTCGGCACTACCTTGACCAGCGATCCATCGGAAAGGAATGCGCCGCCGGCAGCGACGACCGCAGCGCCGTCGGCAACGCCCGACAACACTTCCACACGGCCATCCCAGCGGCGGCCGATCTCAACCTTGCGGCGCGTGACATGATCGTCATTGGCGACGGTGAAGACATAGCTCATGCCGTCATTGAAGACCAAGGCGCTTTCGGGGATGGTCAGCGCCGATGTCGTGTCGAGCTCGATCGCACCGCTGACATTGAAGCCGGCCTTGGGCCTGTCGGACGGAGGCAGTTCGACATAAACGACCGCCCTGCCCGTATCCTTGCTGACGGTCGGCGCCACGCGCCGCACCACGCCATAGACATGCGTGCCGTCAGGCACATCAATCCGCGCTTTCAGGCCGGGATGCATGTTGTTGATATAGCGGGCCGATATTTCCGCCTGCCACTCGATCTTTTGCTGGCGGATCATGCGGAAGAGTTCCGATCCCGAAGATGTCACTGCACCCAGCGTCGCGGAACTGGACGAGATGACGCCATCGTCGACGGCACGGATCGTCGTCTGGTCGAGCTTGATGCGCTGGCTTTCGAGTGCCGCATTTTCCGATGCAAGCGAAGCCGTCGCCGTTTCTTCAGTGATCAGGTATTCGTTGATCTGCTGTTGGGAGAGCGCACCGGTTCCGTTGACTTTTCGCGCACGGGCGGCGTTCGCCTCCGCTTGCTTGAGATTGGCCTGCGCCGTCGCGACAGCCGCTTCCTGCTTGTGCAGGTCGGCCAGCACGCTGGCCTGTTCCAACTGCACCAGCACGTCGCCCTTCTTGACCACCGAGCCGACCTCGACCCTGATATCGACGATCTTCAGGCTGGCTTCGGCCGAGATCGATGCTTCCTGCCAGGCGGCAAGCCAGCCGCTCGCAGGGATCGACTGCGCCCAGGCCAGCGTCTCGGGCTTGACGGTGCTCACCGTCAGTGCCGGCGTCGCCACCGGCTCATTCGCCGGCAACGAATAGGACGGGAAAAATGCGATGGACAGCATTGCGATCGATACCGCCGTCAATGTCCGCCTGGGGGTGTTCATCCTTTTTCTCCTTTCGACGGAGCAGCGATGTCGTCCGCGCTCCAGCCGCCGCCCAGCGCCTTGTAGAGCGCGATCCAATATTCGACGGCGTCGCGGCGCAGGCCGATCAGGGTGATTTCGGCAGATTGGGCCGACCGCCGCGCTTCCTCGCGGTCAAGCACGCTCGCACCGCCGGCCCGCCAGTTCTCATCGACCGACTGGAAATAGGTCCTGTATTCCCGCGCCGCCGTGGCGGCGTCGGATAGCTGCCGATGAGCACTGTCGAGATGCACCAGGGCTGTCTCGACATCCTTGACCGCCGAGAGCACGCCGGCGCGGTAATTCGCATCCGCCAGATCGTAATCCGCCTTCGCCAGTTTGACGGCGGCACGACGCTGGCCGCCATCGAAGAGCGGCACCGACAGCGACGGCCCGAACGACCAGGGCAGGTTGGCGCCGGCCAGGCTGTTGTGGTTGAGCGTCAGCGATCCCGAAACCGACAGGCTGGGATAGAGATCGCCCTCGGCCGCCCCTGCCGCGAACGCATTTGCCGCGACTTCCTTCTCCAGCGAATAGACGTCGGGCCGCTGGCGCAGCAGATCGGCCGGCACCGAGCGGACCGAGAAGCTGCGCGGCTGAGGGATGCGCTGCGGACCGCTTTTCAGGATATCGCGGACCTGCAACTCGTCACCACCGGCCAATTCTGCCATCGACTTGATCAGGACTTCGCATTCGGCTGCCTGTGCGGTGAGGGACGAGGATGAGCTCGCCGCACTCGCCCGCACAAGCGCCAAATCCGCCGTTGATTTCAGCCCTGTCACGGCGGAGAGCTCTGTTGCCTTGATTGTCTGCTGTTGCGATGCCAGTTCGTCGCGATAGGTCGCTTCGAGCTGGCGGCAGGCGCGATATTGCACGTAGTCGTCGGCCACTTCGGCGGCGAGCGACACGCGCGCGTCATGCCAATCGGCAATCCGTGCCGTCACCTTGGCATCGGCGGCCTTCACATTGTTCCTGGCCTTGCCGAACAGATCGACTTCCCAGCTGGCATCGAGCCCGCCCGAGCGCGTCGTCGACGCGGCGACCTTCTGCACAGTGTTGGCATTCGTGCCCGACCGCAGCGCCGAGGCCGAGCCGGTCAGCGACGGAAACAGGCTCGATGTCTCGGACTGATAGGTGGCGCGCGCCGCATCGATATTGGCGATCGCCACGTCGAGCGAGGTGTTGTTGACCTGCGATAGCGCCAACAGTTTCGTCAGCGCCGGATCGTGGAAACCGGACCACCAGTCGACCAGATTGGCCGTCTTGCCGGCATGCGGAAGCCTGCCCTGCCAATGCGAAGCTAGATAGGGCTCCGCCGGCGTGACGCGCGGCATCGAAACGCAACTGCACAGTGCGGCCGAGAGAACGAGTGTCAGAGCGGCCTTCATCGGCCGGCATCCGAGAGTTTTAGAACAAAAGAACATTTCACCATCAGGGGCTGAAACTGAAGCTGATGGTGGTCATGTAGGCTGGCGAGCGTTAAGTGCTGTCAAGCAAGTGTAAAGTTGAGTAAAATCCCTCGACGGCCTGACTAAAGAGTGTATCGGGGCGAAGCCGGCCTGCCCGGCCGGAGAAGGATACGATGACGAAAGTGCTGCTGATCGACGATGACGTGGAGCTGACATCCTTGCTGTCCGAATATCTCGTGGACGAAGGATTCGATGCCCAGGCCATCAATGATGGCCGCGCCGGCGTCGAGGAAGTCCAGTCGCGCCAATATGACATCGTCGTCCTCGACATCATGATGCCGAAACTCAATGGCATCGAAATCCTGCAGCGAATTCGTAAGACGAGCGATATTCCGGTGCTGATGCTGACGGCGCGCGGTGACAATATCGACCGTATCACCGGCCTCAATCTCGGTGCCGATGACTATGTCTCGAAACCCTGCACGCCGGACGAACTGGTGGCGCGATTGCGGGCCATTCTGCGACGCACCCAGCGCAACTCGGCCGACAGCGGGACCGGCGCGTTGAAGAGCGGCGACCTGGCGCTCAATCCGGGCACGCGCACGGCCGAGTGGAAGGACCAGCCGCTGGAACTGACCGGCGTCGAATTCAATATCCTGGAAGTGCTGGTGCGCAGCGCCGGTCAGCTTGTGTCCAAGCGCGACATGGCCAAGCGGGCCTTCGGCCAGCCGCTGGCGGCCTTCGATCGCCGCATCGATGTCCACATTTCCAGCATACGCCAGAAGCTCGGCCTGCAGCCCGACGGACAGTCCTGGATCAGGACCGTGCGCGGCCAGGGCTATCAACTGGTGACGGAGCGCTGATGGGGCGGATTTTCTGGCAGTTCTTCGCCGCTATCTGGCTGACGATCTTTGCCGCAATCGCCTTCATCACGCTTGCCAACAGCTATCTCAAAGTGCTGCCGCCGAAGGGAGGAATGCTCGAATCGCAGCGGTGGCAGGCGTTCGACACGGTTTCCCTGTTGATCGCCCGGGGCGAGATCGTCACGGCGCGCACCTATGTCGCGGCATTGGCGCAACCGCGTGAGCCGACGCTCGGCAAGTCCATGTCACCGCCCGGCGATTTCGGCGACGGGCCACCGGGACAACGGCGCGAGCCGATGCTGGTGACGATCACGCCTGCTCCCGAGATCATGGATGAAGCGGCTTGCAGAGGTGAGAACCGGACGCAGCGAATGATATTCGACGCGAAGAACAGACGTTGCTATCATGTCGAAGTGCCGGAGCTACAGCTCAGCTTCATCGAAAGCTATGCGCCCGAAATGCTGCCGCCGGCCGCCATGTTTCTGACCAGCATCGTCTCGGCTTATGTGTTGACGCGCTATCTTGCGCGTCCGGTCATCGCCCTGCGTTCTGGGCTAAGCGCCTTGGCGGGCGGCAATTTCACCGCGCGCGTCGGCTCCCGCCGGGGCTGGTGGAATGACGGCATAACCGCGCTGGGCCACGATTTCGACGTGACCGCCGGCAAGCTGGAAGCACTGCAGGAAAACCAGAAGCAGCTCTTCCATGATGTGTCCCACGAATTGCGCTCGCCGCTATCGCGCATGCAGGCCGCCCTTGGTCTGGTCCGGAAAAATCCCGCCAAGCTCGATGCCATGCTGCCGCGCATGGAGCGCGAGATCGAGCGGCTCGACGGGCTGGTCGAACAGATTCTCACCCTTGCACGGCTCAGAACGCCAGACAATTTTATCATGGAGCGGCAAGCGGTTGATATACTCGATCTTGTCGCTGTCATCATCGATGACGCCGCATTCGAAGCCGAAGCGCGCGACATAAGGATCGATTTCGAGGGCGCGGAAAGCTTCGTCATGGAGGTGAATGGTGAATTGATCTACCGCGCCATCGAAAACGTGGTTCGCAACGCCGTCAAATATTCCAACGAAGGCAGTGTCATTTCCATCAAGGCAAAGACGCTCGGCATCGATACGCTGAACATCTCCATACACAATCTCGGGCCTTTCGTCGCGCCGGAGGATGTCGACCGCCTGTTCGATCCGTTCACGCGCCTCAATGCGAGTGACAGCGTCAGCGGTCATGGCCTGGGAATGGCGATCACCCGCCGCGCCATCGAGGCACATGGCGGCAGCGTCTCGGCGGTAAGCAATCGCAATGGCGGCCTGACGGTGCGCCTGCATCTTTCCAGAAGCGCAGAAAAGGCCGGAGCCTGACGGTTCTTACGCCTGAAAAAGGCCTAAGCTGCAAGCAACGACTTGAGGCGCACGGATGTCGAGGCGAGTTCCTGTTCCGGAGGCCGAACCCTCGCCAGGATCAGCATTTCCGCCAGCCTTATGTCTTTCGCCACGGCATTGCCTCTGCCGACACCACTGGCGGCTACGACTTGCCGTTCGGCACCGAGATGAAAGAGGATGAACGCGCCCCGGGTCCCGTCGTTCGTCGTGACGCTGGCGACACTCTTCGCGGTCGCCGGGCTGACGCTTGGCCTGTCGGTCATCCTGGCCGGAAGCACCAGCGTTGCGCTCAAGGGTGGGCCGGCTGCCAAAATGCTGCTCGGCCAGTTCGTCGGCGGAAAATTCCAGGTGACGATCTTCTGGTGGATTGCAGCCATCGCGATCGTCGGCTTCATTCTCAACGTCTCGCGCTTCGGCAACTGGATTTTCGCCATGGGCGGCGATCAGGTGAGCGCCCGCAATGCCGGCATTCCGACCGAACGCCTGACGATCTGGCTGTTCGTCGGCAGCGGTCTGTGCTCCGCCTTCGTCGGCCTCTCCCAGGCGTTGCTCTATAACAGCGCCCAGGTGGCGGCCGGCCAGTCCTTCATCTTCAATTCAATCATCGCGGTTGTCGTCGGCGGTGTGCTGCTTACCGGCGGCTATGGCTCGGTCGTCGGCATCGTGCTGGGCACGCTGACCTTCTCGATCATCAATCAGGGCATTTTCTACACCGGCTTCGACGCCAACTGGGCCTCGCTGATCATCGGCGTGCTGCTGCTGGCGGCCGTGCTGATGAACAACACATTCCGCACCATGGCGCTGAGTTACGCGCCGCGGATCAAGAAGGGGATACCCGGATGAAGACGCCTCTCATCAAACTGACCAATGTCTGCAAATCCTTCGGACCGATCGATGTCAACGACATTTCGCTCGATGTCCACGCCGGCGAAGTCCTCTGCCTGCTCCGCGACAATGGCGCCGGCAAGAGCACGCTGATCAAGGTCTTCTCCGGCGTCCACAAGCCGACCTCGGGCACTATGGAAGTCGGTGGCAAGGCAGTCGAGTTCGAAGGCCCCAGGGAAGCAAGCGAGCATGGGATCGCCACCGTCCACCAGTTCGGCGGCACCTTCCTCTGATGAGCATCGGGCGTTCGTTCTTCGTCGGCGCGGAACCGACAAGGCGGGTCGGACCATTCACCGTCTACGATCGCAAGCGGGCCAACGAGATCGCCCTCAAGGAAATGCGCGAACTCGGCATCACCCGCATCGATGATGGCGACCGCCTGGTCGGCGGCCTTTCCGGCGGCGAGCGCCAGGCGCTGGCGATCGCACGCGCAGTGCATTTCGGCGCCAATGTGCTGATCCTCGACGAACCCACAGCGGCGCTCGGCGTGAAAGAGGCGGCGCATGTGCTGCGGATCGTCCTGCAGGCGCGGCAGAAGGGCATTGCGGTGATCTTCATCACCCACAATGTCGTGCATGCGCTGACCGTCGGCGATCATTTCGCCGTGCTGATCCGCGGCGCCAAGGCAGCCGATTTCCGCAAGGGCGAGAAAAGCCGAGAGGAGATCACCGATCCGATGGCAGGTGGCGAGCAGATGGCCGAACTGGAGAAGGAAATTGAGGGCTACAT
This sequence comes from Rhizobium sp. P2_G2, assembly GCF_056403555.1. NCBI lineage: Bacteria > Pseudomonadati > Pseudomonadota > Alphaproteobacteria > Hyphomicrobiales > Rhizobiaceae > Rhizobium > Rhizobium sp. P2_G2. The sequence goes on along the minus strand of NZ_JBFUFF010000009.1, from coordinate 8,355 downwards.
GGTGGCGCAGTCGGAAGCGGCTGAGGCTGCCATGTAGCGTAAGTGGAGAATTGCCAGCTCTATCGCATATGACTCAAAGACCCCTCCCCACAAGGAGGCGGGGCTTAACCTGCGGCTCCGCCGTGCTCCAATTGAGGCAAGGAGCGTGCCGCAAGTCTTCTCCCCTTGTGGGGGAGATGGCCGGCAGGCCAGAGAGGGTCTTTATCCCACATGCGATCGCCCTGCTCCCGAAGTCCGTCACCTCCACGGCGGACAAAGTTGCGGCCCGGGTCCGCCCGGGCCGCACCCTACAGATGAACGACAACGACGAAGAGAGTGCGAGACATGCCACAATGGGTAGAGGCCTGCGGGGTCGATGATGTCGAGACGGAAGAGGTGATCCGCTTCGACCACCAGGGCCGGACATTCTGCGTCTATCGCAGCCCCGACGACGCCTATTTCTGCACCGACGGTCTCTGCACGCATGAAAAAGTACATCTCGCCGAAGGCCTCGTCATGGACTATACGATCGAATGCCCAAAGCATAACGGCGTGTTCGATTATCGCACGGGCGAGGCCGTGCGCATGCCGGTCTGCGTCAACCTGAAAACCTATCCCACCAAGGTCGAGAACGACCGCGTCTTCATCGAGATCTGAACATTATGACCGCACAATTCTCTCTCGCCGCCTGCGCGGAAATGCTCTGGCGCGACCGCCCGATCGAATGGCGCGCGAGCAAACTGAAGGACATGGGTTTTGGCGTCGGCCTGTGGAACTGGCCTGCGCATGACATCGCCAAGCTCGAAGCCACCGGCGCCACCTTCACCATCATGAACGGCTATCTCACGGGCCGCCTCATCGATGACGAAGGGGCGGACGAACTGATCAGGACCGCGCGCGAAACGGCTCAGATCGGCAAACGGCTCGGCGTGCAGCGGCTCAACCTGCATGGCACTGGCCTCGGAGATCGCGGACTGCCCGTCCAGCCGATCGAGGTCGCCACCGGCGTGATGTGGCTCAAGGCGCGCGACACCCTTCTGCGGGTCGTCGAGCTGGCGGAAGAGGAAAACGTCACCTTCGCGCTCGAAAACCTCAACCTCCTGGTCGACCATCCCGGTGTTCCATTCGGCCGCGCCGAGGACACGCTGGCTCTGGTCTCCAGCATCGACCATCCGCGCCTGCAGCTCAATCTCGACCTCTATCACGTGCAGATCGGCGAAGGAAACCTGATCGAAATGTGCAAAAAATGCCTGCCCTGGATCGGCGAAATCCAGGTCGCGGACGTGCCTGGCCGATTTGAGCCGGGAACCGGCGAAGTCAATTGGCACGGTGTCGCCAAGGCACTAAAGACCATGGGCTATTCGGGTCCGGTCGCCATGGAGGCCTATGCCTCTGGCGATCCCGAACAGGCTCTCGAAGCCTTTCGTGCAGCATTTACAGTGTGAGGTGAAGGAATATGGGCAATAGCAGACGGCCGACCGTGGCCGACATCCGGGCGATGAAGGCGCGCGGCCAGAAAATCACGATGCTGTTCGTGCGGACGCTGGAGGAGGCCGATGCGGCCGATGCGGCGGGCATTGACATGCTCTCCATCGAGGGCCGCTATTTTAGTCCGGAAATGCGCGAGGCAGCGGGAAAATGCTTCGTCCAGGTGGGCCTGCCCTATGGCCCCGCCGGCAAGCTGGCAACCGGTGACGACTATTTGCGCGAGGCCTTCCACTTCATGGCCATCGGCGGCGACTGCTTCTATTGCGCCGCGTCGCTCGACATCCAGAAACTGCTCGCCGACAATGCCGTACCGGTCGTCGCCCATGTCGGCCTGATCCCGTCGCAAAACACCTGGACCGGCGGCTTCAAGGCAGTCGGCAAGACCGCAGATAGCGCCAAGGCCGTCTGGGATCACGTCAAGCGGCTGGAGAAGATCGGCTGCTTCGGCGCCGAGCTCGAAGTCGTGCCGGACCGCGTCGCCGAACTGATTTCCAGGTCGACACCGCTGATCATGCTCGGCATGGGCGCCGGCCCCGGCGCGGACGCGCAATATCTGTTCACCGAAGACGTCCTCGGCCACACGCGCGGCCACAAGCCCCGGCATGCGAAAACCTATCGCAATTTCGCGGCTGAATTCGAGCGGCTGCAGCAGGAACGCGTCTCGGCGTTCAAGGAATTCATCTCCGACGTCCAGACCGGCGCCTATCCGGCGACACAACACGTGGTGCCGATTTCGGATGATGAGTTCGAGAGTTTCAGGAAGCGCGTCACGGGCTGAGGCGCGCCTTGCCCCGACCAACACTGGCCTCCCTTCGGCACCGTGAACCGTCCCATCTCATGCTCGGCAGCTTACGTTGCCGCATGGAGGCCTTTACCGAACGCAAATATGTCGGCATCGATAGCTCTGCCTGAACGCCATCCGGCGATAGCGCAAGCGGAGGACATCCATGACGACATCGAGCACCGGCTTCTGGTGGGACGAAAAGTGCTTTTGGCATTCCGGCGGCAGCTATGCCTTCCTGATGCCGGTGGGCGGGCTGGTGCAGCCACTCGCCGCGGGCGGCCTGCCGGAAAATCCAGAGACGAAGCGGCGTCTGAAGAACCTCCTGCATGTCACCGGCCTGATTCAGGAATTATCGGTCTCCTCCGCGCCGCCGGCAACCGAAGAAGAACTGCGCCGGGTGCATCCCGCCGCCTATCTGCAGGCCTTCAAGCAATTGTCCGACGGCAAGGGCGGCGAGCTCGGCGAGCGCACGCCCTTCGGCCCCGGCGGCTATGACATCGCGGCGATCTCGGCCGGGCTTGCGACCGAGGCCATGCGCAGCGTGCTTGCCGGCCGGCAGCGCAATGCCTATGCACTGTCGCGCCCGCCGGGCCATCATTGCCTCCCCGACAAGCCGATGGGCTTCTGCCTGCTCGCCAATATCGCAATCGCCATCGAAGCCGCCTTCGCCGAAAAGCGCGCCGAACGCATCGCCGTCATCGACTGGGACGTGCACCACGGCAACGGCACCGAAGCGATCTTCTATGACCGCGCCGATGTGCTGACGATCTCGCTGCACCAGGAAAACAACTATCCGCGCGATTCCGGCCACGTTGAGGATCGCGGCTCAGGCCGTGGCGAAGGCCACAATATCAATATCCCGATGATCCCCGGTACCGGCCATATCGGCTACCTGCATGCCTTCGAGCGCATCGTGCTGCCGGCTCTTCACGCCTACAAGCCCGACATGATCGTCGTCGCCTGCGGCTTCGATGCCTCCGGCGTCGATCCGCTGTCGCGCATGATGGCATCGTCGAAGACCTTCGCCGAGATGACCCGGCTGACCATGCAGGCCGCCGACGATCTCTGCGGCGGCCGGCTGCTGCTCGTCCACGAAGGCGGCTATTCCGAAGCGCATGTGCCGTTCTGCGGCCATGCCGTCATCGCCACGCTCGCCGGCTCGTCGATTACGGCGCCGGATCCGCTCGCAGTGCGGCTCGATTTCCAGCAGCCCAATGCCGATTTCACCGCCTACCAGACGGGTCTTATCGACAAGATGGCCGAGATCTTTGCCGGGCAAAGTTTATAAGAACGAAAACTGCCATGCTCCGTCGCAACAATGAACGCCCTCCTGGGTCGGAAGAATTGACCGGCCAGGTTTGAGTCTTCGTTGCTCCGATCCAGCAGGATGGCAATCGTATCCGGACCATGATTGTTCTGGATTTCGTTTCTGCTACTGTCATGGGCTCTGGCTCGGGGAGAGAGCCGCATAGATCAGGACGCATCCGGCTATGACCAAGGGAGTGACGCAACGTCGTTTGGCGGCCATCTTTGCGGCTGATGTGGTCGGCTACAGCCGCCTCATGGGCGTCGACGAGAATGGCACCCTTGCAGCATTCAAGGCCCATCGGCGCGAATTGCTGGACCACAAGATTGCCGAGCACAAGGGTAGGATCGTCAAGCATACCGGTGACGGCATGCTGGTTGAGTTCCCGAGCGTCGTCAATGCCGTCGCCTGCGCCATCGACATCCAGCAAGGAATGCGCGAGCGCAATCGCGATGTGCCTGAGGACCGGCGCCTCGAATTCCGCATCGGCATCAATCTCGGTGACATCATCTTCGAGGACAACGACATCTTCGGCGACGGCGTCAACATCGCGGCACGGATCGAAAGTGTAGCCAAGCCAGGCGGCGTTGCCGTGTCCGGCTCGGTCAGGGACAGTGTCGGCAACAAGCTTGAGCTTACATTCGAGGATACCGGTGAGCAGACGCTGAAGAACATCGAGCGGCCGGTGCGGGTCTATAACGTCAACCTCTTCCCCAACATTGCCCTCCCTGATCCGCCTGCAGCTCCGGTCAGTGCAAGGCCGGCCGCGAAGCCGCAGCCATCGATCGCGGTTCTGCCCTTCGACAATATGAGCGGTGATCCCGAGCAGGAATATTTCTCGGACGGCATCACCGAGGACATCATTACCGACCTTTCCAAGATTGCCGGAATGCTGGTGGTGGCACGCAATTCGAGCTTTGCCTACAAGCACAAGAGTCCCGATCTACGGGTCGTGGGGCGCGATCTCGGGGTCGCATTCGTGCTCGAAGGATCGATCCGCCGCGCCGGAAACCGTGTCCGCATCACGGCCCAGCTGATCGATGCAACAAGCGGCGGGCATCTTTGGGCCGAACGCTACGATCGCGAGATGACGGATATATTCGCGGTCCAGGACGAGGTGACCCTTCAGATCGTCCAGGCGCTCAAAGTGACGCTCCGGCCATCTGAAAAGGCGCTGCTGGCGGTCAATCGCACCAACAATATCGAGGCGCATGACTGCTTTCTGCGCGGACGTGAACTGTTGCTGGGATCGACCAAGAATCGCGACGTCTTCCTTCAGATCGTCGAAATCCTAAGGCGCGCGATCGACTTCGATCCCAACTACGCGGAGCCTTATGCAGGGCTCGGCATGGCTTATTGTCTCGACTTCCAGAACCGTTGGGCCGACACGCCAGATGGCCTTGATCTGGCCGCTCATTTCGCAGCACAAGCCATAGAAAAAGGACCGAACGAACCCTATGCGCATTATGCCGCCGCCGTCATTGCGATTTGGAAGCGAGACCTGGACGGTGCCAGATCCGCGGTGGAGAAGGCGCTGGAGCTCAATCCGAACTATGCGCTTGCTTATGGAACACGCGGTCTAGCCCTGGTCTATCTGGGCCATCCATTGGAAGCGGTCCCGGATATTGAGCGCGCCATGCGCCTGGAACCGGGTTTCTCTCAACAATACCTGCATTTCCTCGGTTCGGCCTATCTGGTGGCCGGTCAATACGAGGCGGCGGCAGCAGCCTTTCGCGAACGGATCCACCTTTCGCCGAAGACCGACCTTTCGCGTGCCTTCCTGGCAGCCACACTGGGTCACCTCGGTGAGGTCGACGAGGCCAGGCGCGTGTGGCAAGAGCTGAAAGACGTAAACCCGAAATATTCATTCGAGGGGCACCTGGCTCGCCTGCCGTTTCGGAACCAGGAATATGGAGACAGGATACGAGAGGGCGTGGCGAAGGCCGGGCTTACGGACTGAATGGTATCTCAGGGGCGAACGGGCGCGGCATTGAGATACCAATTCCCGGTTATGTCGCTCCTTTGGCCGTCCTGAACAAAGCGCAAATTTCCGCGGGCACAGCCCGACCGCTTTCTCCAGGCGGCCTTCCGCTCAGGCTCGCACGCTCACCGTACCCTAGCCGATATCCAGGCCGCGACGCGCTTCATCGCGGCCGCGGGCTTGGCGGACACATCGACATTGTGCAAAAAGCCGTGCCCCTCCCCCTCGACCACGTCGATAACGACTGTCCGTCCACAAGCCCGAAGCGCCGCTGCCATTTCAAGGCTATCGTCCAGCAGGGGGTCGTCGGCCGCAGCCATCAGGTAAACCGGCACGGATGAAGGCCGAGCGATGTGGGCGGAGGAATAGACGTTCTGCGCCGCGCCGCCGTTGGCAAGAGCGAAATAGCGCCCCACGCAGGCCGCATCGGTTCCATCGGCGCGATTTCCGCGTGCGAGCAGAGACGGGCTGTCGAGCCGGCCATCGGCGCCGTAGAAACTGCAGACCGCAATGACATTGGACCGCAGCGCCTGTGGCAGGCTGGCCTCCAGCGCCAGCGCTATCGCGCCGCCGGCAGAGTCGCCGCACAGGATGATTTTTCCGACGCCCATCCTCACCAGATGCGCGACGGCAGCCACGCCATCCTCGACCGGCGCCGGCGCGACGAAATCGGGTGCCAGGCGATAATCGACCGAATAAAGCGACAAGCCGCTCTCCCGGCAGAGCGCCACGGTGATGTCCGCATGCGTCAGCGGCGAGCCGACGATGAAGCCGCCGCCGTGGAAATAGACGATGGCTGCATCGCCCTGCCCCGACGCGGCATGCGCCAACACCCGAGCACTCCCGCCACCGACCTCCACCCACGCCGCCCACGCCGGCATCGGCTTGGCCCGCTGTCGCTCGTATTCACGTCGCAGCATCGCCACATCGCCATTCAGCCAATCGAGCGCCGGCGGAGCCGCGGCGGGTTCGCCCTCTCGCCGAGGCTCCCGCGATGTCATGCGAACCACCAGCGCTCGGCGCCGCGGGCGCCGTCGAGCGGCCAGCTGGCGGACAGCTTTTCGCCATGCATGACGTTGGAGCGCCGCGCATAGATCCAGTTGCGGAAGAACGGGATGATCGTGCCGCCCTTGTCGCTGACGATGCGCTGCATTTCGCCATACATCTCCGCGCGCTTCTTGGTTTCGATCTCGGCACGCGCCTCGATCAGGAGCTTGTTGAAGCGGTCATTGTCGAAATGCGATTCATTCCAATCGGCGCCCTTGGCATAGCCGAGCGAGAAGATGATATCCGGCGTCGGACGCTGGCCCCAGCCGGCCATGCAGAACGGCTTCTTCAGCCAGACGTCACTCCAGTAGCTGTCATTGACCTCGCGCTTGACCTCGACATTGACGCCGATCTTCTTGGCCATTTCGGCGAACAGCACCGCCATGTCCGTGGCGCCGGTAATCACGGTGTCGGCGGCCGAGAGCTGGATCGTCAGGCCGTCGAGGCCGGCCTTCTTGATCAGCGCGCGGGCCTGGTCGGGATCGTAGGGCCGCTGCTTCTGGCCGGCGTCATAGAAGGGCATAGTCGGCGCGATGGGCTGGTCGTTGCCGATAGAGCCATGGCCCTTCAGCACCCGCTTCATCAGCTGCTCGCGGTCGGTGGCGAGCTTTAGGGCCATCCTGAGATCGAGATTGCTGAACGGCTTGGCGTCACAGAACATCGGCATGCCGACATGCGTGCCGGACGGCACCTCGTCCACCTTGATGCCATCGTCCTGGGCCATCAGGTCGACGGTGTTGTAGTCGCATTCGATGATCGCATCGAAGGTGGTCGATTGCAGCGCCGATTGCCGGGCGACGACGTCATTGGCGGCGGTGAAATCGACCTCGTCGAAATGCGCCTTGTCCGGCTTCCAGTAATTGGCGAAACGCTTCATCGTTGCGCGCACGCCCGGCTCGAAACTGTCGAGCACATAGCCGCCGGTGCCGGCATTGTCGAGCGGATCTATCTTGCCGTCCTTGCCGAGCGGCAGCATGATCAGATGATAGTCGGTCAGCGCAAAGGGAATGTCGGCATTGCCCTGCTTGAGCTTCAGCACCAGCGTATTGTTGTCATCGACCTTGATCTCGTCGATGGCCGACAGCAGCGGCTTGGCGGCGGATTTCGACTGAGCGCCGCGATGCAGGTTGAGCGAGGCCGCCGCATCCTTGGCATCGAAAGTCTTGCCGTTGTGGAATTCCACGCCCTTGCGCAGCTTTAAGGTCCAGGTCTTCGCATCCTTCGACGCTTCCAGACTTTCCGCCAGTTCGCCGGTCACTGTATTGTCCGGGGCGATTTCGGTGAGGAAATTGTTGCGCGTATGGGCCATGGTGATCATGAAGCGCGAATTGTAGGTCGTCGGATCGAGCGTATCGGACGTGTTGCCGTCATCAAGGCCGACGCGGAAGGTGCCGCCCTTCTTCGGCGTGGCCGCCGCGACTTCACGCGTCCAGAGGCTCGAAGCGGCTGTGACCCCCAGCCCCAGAGCCAACGCGCCCTGCATGAAGCCGCGGCGATTGATCCTTCCGGAAAGCGCATGTGCCTTAAGTTCCGATAATGCGGACTTGTTTTCGGTATCGGCCATTTCCGTCTCCATCCTGTTGATTGGTTCCCCTGCGAGCGCCCGGTTTTCAGGTCTTTCGCGGCGATCATCCTACGAGTGGTGACCAGTCTCGAATGAGCAGGATTTGGTGAAAAATGTGCAGGGTTTGGTTTCGAAGACCAGGACAATCGCTTGTGGCACACCCCCCTCTGTCCTGCCGGACATCTCCCCCACAAGGGGGGAGAGTG